>NZ_BAAABH010000018.1:0-78383 GCF_054767855.1 Clostridium sp. CTA-19
GAACCTACGACACTTCGGGTATGAACCGAATGCTCTAGCCAGCTGAGCTATTCCGCCATGTTGGTTGCGGGGACAGGACTTGAACCTGTGACCTTCGGGTTATGAGCCCGACGAGCTACCAGCTGCTCCACCCCGCGACATTGGTGCTTAAGACTGAAATCAAACCAGTACGGTGTTTAACCACCTTAGAACGTTAAATTCTGTACACTTGCCTGTTCCAACACTCAAACATTTTGTTGCTTTGTTGCATTTTTTGTCATCACTGCCTGACGACAATATTTATTATAGTGTAATATCAAACTATTGTCAACAGTTTTTTTATAACATGCAAATTTCCTTTAGAGCTAGTATTTTCAACGTTTAGTAAACTTTGGTTTTTTGTCAGAATTTTTAAACTTATTTTTTTCTGAATTACTTTATATAATTTTATTCATTTTCACTATGAATCTTATAGGTTTCAAAGCCAAATTTGCATTTTATATTTTTTAACATTCTTATTTTAAACCCTAATACATAATTAGAAATTATATACTTATAATATGCAAAAATTCAAAATTTAAACTATCAGTTAAAAAAAAGAGTGATTAACACTCTTTTATTTTATATTAATAACTTTTTTTATTGTAGCCACGACCTTTATTATCTTGGCTTCTTTTTAAATCTTGAAATCTTTCTTCACTGTCCTTTAGAAATTTAGACATTCTATCCTCAAATGAAGAAGATCCGCTTTTCGATTTTTCCTTATCCCAATCTATTTCCATAGGTTTGCAAGTTTTTTTAGGTACTCCCGCTTGCTTTATAGATAAACTCATCTTTCCATTGTCGTCAACTGAAATTACTTTCACTTTAACAACATCATTTTCTTTTAGATGTTCTCTAACATCCTTTACAAATACATCTGATACTTCCGAAATGTGGACAAGACCTGTTTTTCCTTCCACTTCAACAAAAGCACCAAAATTAGTTATGTTCACTACTTTACCTTCTACTATACTTCCAGCCTTTAAGGTCATATTAAAAAGACTCCTCCTTAAATAATGTTTTAATTTATATATTATGTCATCTACAGTATATTACGCTATAAACAACATAAAGTCTATTTTTCACTTACACTGTTGTCTATTACAGGAGTCTCACCGTCTTTAATAAGTCCTAGTTTTTCTCTAGCCAATTTTTCAATATACTTATCTGTTTTGGATAGCTCAACTTCATCCTGCAATTTTTTATTTTCTTTTTTTAATCTGTCATGTTCCACAGTGTAGTTTGTTAGTTCTTTATTCTGTCTATGCATTATAACCTGTTGTTGAATTAAAACGTAAGATATATATATACCTAAACATCCTAAAATTATATATTTACATTTTTTATTTTTAAACACAATACTCACCACCCATAGACAAATAAAAAATAAGTACTAAGAATATATTTGCAATTATAAAAAATTAAAATATACTTATCATTAACATATAAGTATATTTTAATTTGTATTGTTCATTTGTTCAAGATGTTTTATGTTAATTTTTTATTTTTCCTTTTACTCTATTCAAACAAATTCTTACAGGATAAGACAAAATGTAAAAAATTCTTCTTATAAACGTTGATATTCCACACATCACCTGTCTTAACATGTCTATAAACGTTCTACTAATAAATTTTATATAAACAAATAAACCTAGTGCAATATATATAAAAATATTAAAATCCATATATGCATAATTAGTGTACATCATAAATAAGAACACTATAGATCCTGTAGCTATCCAAAATAACACATCCTGAATAGTCGTTATTATTTTACCAACATCTTCAAATCCACGAATTATTCTATAAATATCGAAAAGTACTCCTATTAGCATACCACTTAAAATGCTAAAAATTAAGAGTGATACTTGTCTCTCCATTGTAAATAACATAAGTGCTACCTAAAAAGCTTTGATAAAGCCCCTTTTCCCTTTCTTGGTTTTTTTTCATCGCTGGTATATACAATATATGTTATTTTGCCACTAATCATAACATCTCCATTTTGCACGTCTAGTTTATTCATTTTTAAATTTTCACCTCTTATGTCCATAGCACCCAAAACAGTGTTTAAAAGTATTTGATCTTCATCAAAACTTATAATTTCTTCAACACCATCTATGGTCATTCTTTTTCGTGAGTCTAAGGTTAAGTAACTTTTTTTATCTTCAATTTTATTATTTTTATTTTCCATATAATCCTCCCTGAATACTTACTCCCTATTAATAAATATTGTATTCATTCAAAATATATGCAAACAAATATAATTTTTTAATATAATTTACTACTCTTTGTCTTCTTCACCAGATATAATTTCATACATATTTTTAGCATCTTCTTTTGTAACATGACTTGCTATGTTTATAATTCTTGCTTTTAACACTTGTGTTGCAAACTGTATTTCGATTATATCTCCTTCTTTAACTACTGTTCCTGGCTTTGCTACTTTTCCATTTATTAAAACTCTTTGATTTTCACAAACTTCTTTTGCAACTGTTCTTCTTTTTATTATTCTAGAAACTTTTAAATATTTATCTAATCTCATTCTTCCCACCTCAAAATTTATTTTATATATAATATTATGATTAAATTCTATATTTATTATAATTGCTTTTATATATAAAAAAAACCTAGAACTAAATCCAGGTTTTTTCTTTTAAATTTATAATAAATTATTTATTTACTATATCTTTAAATTCTTTTCCAGCTTTAAATACTGGTGCTTTTGATGCTGGTATATCTATTTCTTCTTTAGTTCTTGGGTTTCTTCCTTTTCTAGCTGCTCTTTCTCTAGTTTCGAAAGTTCCGAATCCTACTAATTGAACCTTTTCTCCCTTTGATAATGCCTCTTCAACACTCTCTATGAATGCTTTTAAAGCAGTCTCTGCATCCTTCTTTGTTAAACCTGATTTTTCTGCCATATTTGTAACTAATTCTAATTTGTTCACGATTGTACCTCCTTAATATTAAAACGCTTCTTCATTCAAAACTTCATTTATCGTTGAATATAAGATAGCATATTATAAACATGTTTTGCAAATAATTTCTGCTTTTTTATTTATTGTAAAAGTATTTAATATTTACATACGTTTAGCTTCTTCCCACAACTCATCCATTTCTTCAAGAGTCATATCTAAAAGATCTAAACCTTTTTTTATTGCACACTCTTCTATAAACTTAAAGCGATTTATAAATTTATCTATAGTATAATTTAATGCAATTTCTGGGTCTATGTCAAGAAGTCTAGCAACATTTACCGCAGCAAATATTAAATCACCTACTTCTTCTAGTATTCTTGACCTATTTTCGCCATTATATACATCTTTTACTTCATTTAACTCTTCAATTACCTTATCCATAGCCGGTTTTACATCTGCCCAATCAAAACCTACTTTTGCAGCCTTGCATTGAACTTTATCAGCTCTTAAAAGTGCTGGTAAAACCTTAGGTACGCTTATAAGTTCATCAGTGTAGCTTTTATACTTCTTCTCTTCTTTTTTTATTTCATCCCAATTTTTTAAAACTTCTTCACTATTTTTAACATTTACATTACTGAATATATGTGGATGTCTATTTATCATTTTATTACAAATACTTTCAATAACATCATTTATGTTAAAATAACCATCTTCTTTTCCGATTTGGCTATGGAATACTACCTGGAGTAATACATCACCAAGTTCTTCTGTAAGTTTTATATCATCCTCTTCATCTATAGCTTCTATAACTTCATAAGTTTCTTCTATTAAGCATCTTTTTAACGATTTATGATTTTGCTCTAAATCCCATGGACATCCATCTTCGCTTCTTAGGGTATCCATTATGTTTAATAAATCATAAAAATCTTTTACTTCATCTAGTTTTTTAGGTATATAAATTGATGTTAAATAATCTATATCTTCCTGTCTATCAAGCTCATATAACTTTATCTTTCTTATGCTTTCTAAGCCTTTAACTCCAGCTGCTCTTACAAAATATATTTCTGTTTCATCCTTGTAGTATTCTAGCAATGCAAGCTTTGTTTCTGATGCTATAAATTTATTATATACCTGTGTTATTATAAGTCCTACTCTTTTATCTAAAATTTGATTTTTTATATCAAATGCGTCTATTATTTTTATTCCATTTATAGGATCTAATTTTAAACTTTCCATAACAGCATCAACAAAACTAACTGCTGGTAATATCTCATAGTCTATCTTTAATTCTTCACATTTTTCTATTAGTAATGTTACAGAGTTCTCTGCAACTAATGGATGCCCTGGTACTGCATAAACTATATCTTTTAAACTATTATGTTTATTTATTATGTCATCAGCTATAGATTTGTAAACCTCATCAAAACTTTCACTGTTTTCATATGCACTATCATAGCTATTAAAATTTACACCTAATGATTTTAAATATTCTACATTAGGGTGTTTTTCTGTTCTAAAAAATACATTTTCACTATCTTTTAAAAGCTCTAGCGTTCCAATGGTAAGCGCTTCTTTCGCTCCTGGTCCTAATCCTACTATTTTTATCAATTGTTTCACGCTCCTGTCTAAGTCATACTCAAATAAATAATAGACCAAATATGCTTTGAATCTTTAGTTTATTATTTCTTTTCATATACCTAACTTTTTATAAATTTGCCTTTAATATCTTCAATTTCAAACACTTTTAATGTTATAATTGCCACTAAATATATTATTACTCCTGCAAAAATAGAAAATAAACATGCTATTGTATTACTTATTGTATACTTATAGACAGTATTATAGACAAAAACAACTGAAAAAGCCATAAGCAATGTACCAATTGCTGGTTTTAACAAAGTTTCCACTAAATCTATTTTTGTATTAAAAATTTTTCTAATTTGAATCATATTTAATACAACTGTGATTATATAGCCAACCATTGTTCCTATTACTGCACCATATATGTTTAAAACAGTTATAGAAACTAGCATATAGCTAATTGCCACTTTAATTATACATCCTATAGCTAAATTATATACTGGTCTTAAATAGGCTCCTACGCTTTGCAATAGCGCTGTTGTTGTTTGAGTTATTATTACAAAAGGAATCGTTAGTGATACAAATTTAAGAATATTATATCCTGCAACATCCTTTAAAAATATTAAATGCATTATAGGCGCTGCTAGTGTATATAACCCAACAGTACAAGGAAGTGCTATTACAAAGGAAAGTTTAAAGGACATTTCCACTCTACGTTCTAGCTCAAATCTTCTTCCTGTTGAATATGCCTCTGATATTATAGGTACCAAAGTTGCACATAATGCCATTGATAGAGCTAGCGGTACGTTAGATAGTGTTAATGCTTTCCCTGTCATTTGGCCATAAAGGATTGCACTTTCTTCTAAAGTAAAACCTGCTACTAATAAACGCTCAGGAACTATTATTGAATCAATAAGTGACATAACAGTACCTACTGCTGCACCTATAGAAATAGGTAATGCAGCCTTTGCAATTTCACTTATCATACTTTTAGTTTTAAAATTTTTATTTACTCTTTTTATAGGTCTTTGTCTTATATATGCAATAACCAAATATATACTACCTAAAATCCCTCCAATTACCGTTCCTAGTGCTGCACCACCGGCTGCAAAAGCTATTCCTTTAGGTAATAATAAATAGGCAAATAAAACTCCTCCTATAACTCTTCCTAACTGTTCAACTATTTGAGATATACCTGTATATGTCATATTCTGCATTCCTTGAAAAAATCCTCTAAATGTACACATAATACAAACAAATATTGGTGCTATTGATATTGCAAGAAAAGCTATATATGAATTTTGATGCCATTTTAGCCCTGTTATTATTGGTTTTGCAAAGCTAAACATAATAGCTGAAGCAACTATTCCTATTGGAATCATGAACATTAGTGTATCTTTTAAAATTCTTTTAGTTCCTTCATAATCATTTTTCGCATTAATTTCAGCTATAATTTTAGACATAGCTATTGGTATACCTGATGCTAAAGCTACAAATGTCATATATAAAGGATATGACATTTGGTAGTAACCCATACCTTCATCACCTATTAATCCTTGAATAGGTATTCTAAAAAACAGCCCTAAAAACCTTGCAAATATACTTGCAAATCCTAGTATTACAGTACCCTTTACCAATGATTGTTTCTTCATAATATCCCCCCCGAAATTAATATTAACTATTACTCTAAATTAGCCGATTTCAAACTTTAATCTTATTAGAATTTCTTTCAAATTTTCACAGACTAGCATTTTAAGTTTATTCATCAAATTTTTGTTATCAGTTGAGAAAAATAAGTGCAAATATATTTAGTTAAGAATTATGAATTATGAATTAAGAATTTAGGATGAAAGTGACAACCACTTTCTGAAAATGATTTTAAAAAATCTATCAATATAATTTGCTTTGCAAATTTATAAAAAGTACGTTCAGAATTACTAGGAACGAAGTGAGTAGTAATAACTTCAACTGTTCACTATTCACTCTTAACTTTTAACTAAAATAATCTGTTAGTTATTGATAAAATATTAATTTGAATTTTCTCATTTGATAAATGAATAAGTTTAAGATTTGATTTGGAACCCTATATTTCTATACAAGCAATAAGGTTGTCCTTATTTTTAATTTATTTACTATTCAGTGTGTTTATTACTTTAAGTGAAATATTAATGTATTTTTTTTGTTTTATTTAACTTATATGTTTAATACAGTAATTTTTAGTCAATAGTAATAGATGTAGTTGGAAGGCAAAAAAATAATGGCATATAAATGCCATTATTGTTCCATTTGTTTTCCTAAGAAGGCGGATGCTGTTTCAGCTAATTTTAACTCTAAATCTCCAAATTTTACATTTTCCTCTTTAGAAACTATTATTACTGCTCCAATAGCGTCGCCTTCTGCTATTATAGGGCTAATAACTTGAGATTTATATACATTTTCATCTTCGTTTTCATATAGTGGTATAACTTTTTCTGATCCTTCGCCTAAAATTATAGCTCTACGACCTTCCATTAATGTTTCCACTTCATTAGCAACTTTCTTATCCATATAATCTTTTTTAGAACATCCACTTACAGATATTATACTGTCCTTATCTGCAACAATTACTATATTACCTATTGTTTGTTGAAGTGCTTCTGCATATTCTTTTGAGAATTCACTTAATTCTTCTATTGGAGAATATTTTTTTAATATAACTCCACCTTCTCTATCTGTAAATATTTCTAATGGATCTCCTTCTCTTATTCTAAGAGTTCTTCTTATTTCTTTAGGGATAACTACACGACCTAAATCATCTATTCTTCTTACTATTCCTGTTGCCTTCATCAATGATTCCTCCTCTTTTGAAGTTAATTGTTTTATATTATGCTATTATTATCCTTCTAAATTTGAAATTTTATACACATTTATAAAAATTTCATTTTAAATGAAAAAAAGAAGCTATAACTACAGTTATAACCTCTTTTTATTTATACTATTTTAAATTTTTTTCATATGTTTTTATATTAGCTTCTTTTTGCCACTTTTCTGCTGTTTCATTCCAAGTAGTTTCTTGTTTTTGTTTTTGAAGCTCTGTTTTTATTTCTTCTTTTACTTTATCAAATGCTTTTACTGGATATTCTTGCTTGTCATAACATTTAATAATGTGATATCCCCATTGAGTATGAACTGGTGCTGTAGTGTAATTTCCTTTTGTTAATGGTTTTGCAAATTGCATAAACGTAGCATCAAATCCAGAGTTTTCAAACTCAACCCAACCTAAATCTTCAAATCTATTACCAGAAGTTTGTGCGTCTTCTTTTTTACTATCATCTGTTTTTGCTGCATCTTTTTCTGCTTGTTTGGCTTTAATATCTTCTCCTACTGCATCAAAATCTTCACCTTTTTTTAATCTCTCTATTACAGCATTAGCTTCTTCTTCTGTTCCAACTAATATATGTTTAAGATTAGTTTTGTTTGGTTGCTCTGTGTATTTATCCATATTAGAATCATAATGAGCCTTAATTTCTTCATCAGTTACCTTAACATCTTTAACTACCGCATCATGAACTTTATCATATATCAATTTATTTCTTATATTATTTTTTAAACTTTCTTCTGTTTCTCCAGTTTGTTGTAAAGCAGCTTTAAATTTATCTTCACTATCAAAAGAATCAGTTATAGTTTTATATTCTTTATCTATTTCAGTTTTAAATTCTTCTTCTGTTGGCATAACTTTTAGTTCTGTAGCCTTATTTTGTAATATTTTTTCTCCTACAATTTGGTTTAACATCTGAGTTCTGTATTGAGTTAAAAGAGTTTTTCCTTCTTCAGATTTTAGGTAATCTTCACCTTTTTCTGCAGTTATTTGAGATTGTATAGATTTCATTCTAGCATCTACTTCGGACCTTTTTATTTTCTCCCCATTAATTTTTGCAACAGTTGACTTAGCAACACCTTCTGGAGTTCTTTCTATTAAATTACATCCTACTAAAGAAGTTGTCATTGCAGCTATCAAGCATGTAGCTACTATTTTTTTAACACTTTTCACAATTAATCCTCCATTCAAAATCATCTAGTCATTATATAAACATCTATTTAAATAAAATTCCTCTGATTATTTTAATTTATTTTTATTTCATATGTGTGACATTTGATTTTATTTTAGCATAAAACTTTATATTTTAAAACATTTACCATTTATACAATTTTATGTTTTGTAGCTTTACTATTTTTTTTCATTTAAACTTTGCATAAATTTTACAAGTTCTATTAAGTTATCTAGAAGTTTTTCTTTTTTATCTTCTATTATTTTATACGACATACCAGGTGTCTCACCTATTTTGAAGTTAATTTTCTTAATATATTTATCCAAAATACCATTTAATATATTTTGAGTTAAATATTTTTTATTTTCAAAAGTTAGTACAACCTCTTTTTTGATTTCTTTTATCTCAATTATTCCAACTTCTTTAGCTAAAAATTTAAGATATGCTATATTCATTAAGTTATAAACTGTTGGTGGTATGTCAGAGAACCTATCTTCTATTTCCTCTTGCAGTTCCATCATATAGTCATAACTATCAATTGATGCAATTTTTTTGTATACTTCAATCTTTTGTGTTTCATCTACTATATAGTTAGATGGTATAAATGCATCAATTTTTAAATCTACAGTAGTTTCTATCGGTTCGTTTTCTATATCACCTTTTATTAGTTTTATAGAATCCTCAAGCATTCTACAATACAGATCATAACCTACTACTGCCATATGTCCATGTTGTGATGAACCCATTATATTTCCAGCACCTCTTATTTCTAAGTCCCTCATGGCTATTTTAAATCCAGACCCTAACTCTGTAAAATCTTTTATAGCTTTTAGTCTCTTTTCTGCAACTTCTGTTAAGACTTTATCTTTGGTATAAGTAAAGTAAGCATAAGCTATTCTATTACTTCTTCCAACCCTTCCTCTTAACTGATAAAGCTGAGAAAGTCCCATTCTATCTGCATCATATATAATCATAGTGTTGGCATTTTGAATGTCTATTCCTGTTTCTATTATAGTTGTACAAACAAGCATATCATATTTATAATCAGTAAAATCTAATATGACTTTCTCTAGTTCTTTTTCTGTCATCTGACCATGACCTATTCCAATTCTAGCTTCTGGAACTAATTTTTGCAGATAAGCTGCCATATCTTTTATTGTTTCTACTCGATTATAAACAAAAAGTATTTGTCCATCTCTATTTAATTCTCTCATTATAGCATCTCTAATTAACTGCTCATTAAACTCTACTACATATGTTTGTACTGGATATCTATCCTCTGGTGGAGTTTCTATTACGCTTATATCCCTTACTCCTGTTAAGGACATATGGAGAGTTCTTGGTATAGGTGTAGCTGATAGTGTTAATACCTCTACATTCTTTTTAAGATTTTTTATTTTCTCCTTATGAGTAACTCCAAATCTTTGTTCCTCATCAACTACTAAAAGACCTAAATCTTTAAATTGAACATCCTTTTGTAGCAATCTATGTGTACCTACTAAAATATCAACATTACCTTCTTTTAATTTTTTCAATGTTTCCTTTATTTGTCCTGAAGTTCTAAATCTACTTACCATATCTACTTTTAAAGGAAAATCTGAAAATCTTTTAACCATGTTTTTATAGTGTTGCTGTGCAAGAATTGTTGTTGGCACTAAAAATGCAACTTGTTTTCCTTCCATAACACACTTAAATGCAGCTCTTAGCGCAACTTCTGTTTTACCATAACCAACATCACCACATAAAAGTCTATCCATTGGCTTATCGCTTTCCATATCCATTTTAATATCGTCTATTGATGTTAACTGGTCTGGCGTTTCTTGGAATGGAAATTCATCTTCAAATTGTTTTTGCCAAACTGTATCTTTTCCAAATTTATGACCTTTTATTTGTGCTCTTGTAGCATAAAGTTTAACTAAATCTTCAGCTATATCTTCTATAGATTTCTTAACTTTAGTTTTAGCTTTTATCCATTCGCTACCGCCTAATTTATTAACCTTAGGTGGACTACCCTCTGAACCTATATATTTTTGAACTAAATCTAACTGCTCTGCTGGAACATATAAGGTATCTCCATTATTATAGCTAAGCTCTAAAAAGTCCTTTTTATGCCCTTGTACTTCTAATTGCTTTATCCCCTTATATACACCTACACCATGATTTGCATGTACTACATAATCACCTAATTTAAGCTCTGTAAAACTTTTAATTTTACTTGCACCTTTAACATTTTTACGTTTAACAGATGATTTTCTTTTTGATTGTCCAAAAACTTCTTTATCAGATATAACGCAAACTTTTAAATCTGGACATTCAAACCCTTTTAAAAGATTTCCAAAAGTCACTACAACCTGACCAAGTTCTATATTATCTACAATATCTTTGTAAACTGCTTCTATTTCTCTATCTCTAAGAGTTTGAATCAGTCTTTCTCCTCTTGTTCTTGTTCCTGATAATATTAAAATTCTATAACCATTTTTCTTTTTTTCTCTAATATCATCTATAAGCAAATCTAATTGCCCATGATAATCACTTATTGTAATTTGAGAAAAAGAAGATATGGTTCTTGGTTTTAATATTTTATGTGATTTAGCAATAGCATCTAATGTTATAACCTTTTCATTTTCTAATATATCTATTGCTTCTTCTTTAGACATTAAAAGTTGTGCTTGTTTTGGAAGTATATTTCCTCTTTTTAAGAAAGTTTCATAATTTTGCTCAAATTCAAAATAAACACTTTCCAATTTACCATTACATCTTTGAACATCATCAACTAAAATAAAGCAATTACCAATGTAATCTAAAAGTGTTGACATTGTTTTATAAAAATACGGCGTATAACTATCTATAGTTTCAAAAGTCCATGTCTCCTTTAATGCTTCTAAATTGCCAGAAATTATAGCATTTAAACGCTCACTAGCATCAAAATTCTTATTTTTCTCAAAGTTTTTCATGGATTCCGTAAAATCTTTTTCTATTTGCTCATATGCAAATTTTATACTTTCTTCATCTGTTATTATTTCTTTTGCTGGAAATATATTAACAGTTTTAACTTTTTCAATACTTCTTTGGCTATCAACGTTAAATGTTCTTATAGAATCTATTTCATCATCAAACCATTCTATCCTGTAAGGGTATGCCCCTACTGGTGGAAATACGTCTAATATACCACCCCTTATTGAAAATTGACCTTTAGACTCAACCATATCACATCTTTCATATCCACATTGAATAAGTTTTTCAGTAAGTTCAGTCATATCAACTACTTTTCCAACCCTTAGTGAAAAGATATATTTTTTAAACATATCTACTGGAGTGTATAAACCTATTATTGCGTCTATAGGTGCTACAATTACTTGGGATTTATTTTTTATTATATTACTTAATATTTTAAGTCTTTCCCACCTAACATCTCCAGATATAGCATCTGCATTATAAAAAACAACCTCTTTAGATGGAAAATAGAAAACTTTATCTATATATAAATTTAAATCTTCATAGATATTTTTAGCTTCTACATCACTATGAGTTAATATTAATATTTTTTCATTTACATTTTCGTATACAGCGTTTATCAAATAGCTTTTTGAAGATTCAGAAAGTCCATAAACTCCTATTGGAAATCTATTATTTTCTATGCTTTTTGATATTTCTTTAAATTCTTTACTATTCCTTAATGGCGACATAATTCCATTTAATCTCAAAAGTATCACCTCTACTTTAAAAACTTTAGCCTCGCCTTATATATAATTTTAGGCTAAAATTTTAAATTATATTATGTTTACAGTAATCTTTTAAATAACTAAGCTAATATTTTTTCATAAAAACCTTTGTTAATTAAATTACCACTTATTTAAATTTTAAATAAGGCATATAAAAAAATAACAATTCAACTATATATTCTTCAATACAACAAACTTAAAGCCATTTATAGTACACTATATATGACTTTTAACTATTAGGTATTATGTAAAATAAACAATAGTTCAAACTTATTATCTTTTGAATATGCCTAAGTATAGGCCTATAATAATGGCTAGGCCTTAAATCCATTAAATTTATTCATAGCCTCTGCAGTATTTTGAGATATTATTGTTTCTACTGCATCTATTGCTGGTTTAAAGGTTTTTTCTAATAATTCTCTTTCTTCTTTTGAAAACTTACCTAATACATGGTTCACTAAATCCCCTGCTGGTCCTCCAACACCTATTTTTATTCTTGGAAAAATATCTGTACCTAAATGAGCTATTATATTTTTAATTCCGTTGTGTCCACCAGCACTTCCCTTAGGTCTTATTCTAATATTACCAACTTCTAAACTTATATCATCATAAATTACTATTACATTATCATTTGGTATTTTATAAAAATCACAAACCTCTCTAACACTTTCACCACTTAAGTTCATAAATGTCTGAGGTTTTAAAAGAATTACCTTCTCACCATTTATATTTGTCTCTCCATACATACCTTTAAATTTTTGCCTATTAACATCAATATTATACTCATTTGCAAACAAATCTATAATATCAAAACCTACGTTATGTCTTGTTTTATCATACTTATCTCCTGGGTTTCCAAGTCCAACTACTAAATACATTTTTACCTCCAATTTTTCTGCCGTTAATCTATATATTTTATACTAATTCTCATTTATTAAATTCTAAAGTTATTCATTTATCAAGTAAGAAATTTTAAAATTAACATAACTAATAGTTATAGATTTTAACTTTTAACTCTTAACTTGCTATATATATAATTTAACCTATTTTATCATAAGTTATATTATATAACAAAAAAACAACAATACACACTAAAACCTATAAAATAATATTAAAGACCACAAAAATATTGATTTTAATTTAAATACAAAAAACGGCCTATAGCCGCTCTTTATAAATATAATATAATATATTTCAAACCCTGTACTTATTATATCATCCTATAATATCCTAATTTCACATTTATAAGTTCGTACTGACCATTTTTAAATACTTTACAAACTACAATGTCTCCTTCTTTGCAATTTTTTATACTTCTATTCAAATCTTCAATTTCTTTTAACTCAAAATTATTTATGGACATAATAATATCTGTAGGCCTTATACCAACTTTATAGGCATCACTATCTTGTATTACATCTTTAACATATATGCCCATAATTCCATCATCCTTGTCTTTGGCAATAGCTTTTTCTCCGCTAACACCTAATCCTAATTTTAATGGATCTCCTTTTTTCATAAGCACATCAATTATTGCCTTTGATTCTTTTATAGATATAGCTAAACTCTCATTAGTACCTTTTTCTGAGTAATTTAAAAGATTATTATTTATTCCTATAAGTTCTCCTTTTAGATTGCAAAGTGGAGCTCCACTATCCTCTACAGAAATTATAGCACTGCTTTTTATAGCTGTATAACCTATAGGTTTATTTGTTTGTCTATCCATAACAGATACTCTTTGATTAGCATTTTTAATATCACCAAAGGAATAATTACCTTTAAAAGAGGTTGCAATAGGATTTCCTATTGCTATAACCTCATCACCATTATTTACTTTTGAAAAATCTCCAAAGGCTATAGGTGTCAATCCCTCTGCTGATATCTTTATAACAGCTAAATCTAAAACAGCATCTACACCTATAACATCAGCATAATAAATCTTATTATTATATAATTTTACTTTTATATCATCTGCTTTGTTTATTATGTGTTGATTTGTAACAATATACCCATCGGAACTTATAATTGTTCCTGCACCACTATTTATTTCTGCGTTTTCATCATTACTCACTTTACTTATAGAAACCACAGATTTTTCTAGCATATCTGCAAGTTCCTGTAGTGCCTGTTTTTTATCCGATGATATAAGGGCCTCTTCATTTAAAGAGTTTTCATTCATAAAATTTTCAAATTTATAGTCAAATACCATTTTCGAAGTAATCGCTCCTGAAAGTGAAGCTATCAAAACATATATAATTATATTAGTAATTTTTTTATATATATGTTTTTTTCTATTTTTAGCCTTTTGAAATCTAATATCACTACTTGTATATATCTGTGAATCAAATCCCAATTTGTTATTATCCATATAGCTCCACCTCCTTTAAGCCATTTAAACTAATGTTAATGTAAATGTGAACATTACTCCATTTTCTGTATTCTCTACCCAAACATCTTCATCTAACATATTTATTATTTTCTTTACAATAGATAATCCAAGACCAGAACTAACTCTATTAGTTCTTGACTTGTCCCCCTTATAGAATCTTTCCCAGATATTTTTAAGTTCTTCTTCATCTATATGGCTTGCTGAATTTTCTATTGATATATAAGCTTTTCCGCTTTTAGTTGTACAAGATAGATTTATATGAGTACCCTCTTTTGAATGTTTTATTGCATTATCTAATAAATTTAAGATAACTTGAAATATTCTATCTTGATCCCCGTAAACTAAAAGTTCATCCGATTCAAAAATCACATCGACACTTATTTTTTTCTCTTTTATTTTACCTTCATTTTTTAATATACTAAGTCTTATTATTTCATTAATATCTATTTTTCTTAACGCAAGCTTTATTCGTCCTTCTTCTATAGCAGACATATCTAAAAGGTCATTTACAAGCCTTGCCAGTCTTTGAGTTTCTTCATAAGCAATTGTTAAATACTGATTTTCCTTTTCTTTTGGAACCACTCCATCTAGTATGCCCCTTATGAATCCGTTTATAGATGTAATTGGCGACCTAATATCATGTGAAACATTACAAATAAACTCTCTTCTGTTTCTATCAACTTTTTCTAGGGAATCTGCCATAGAATTAAAAGCCTTTGCAAATTGTCCAATTTCATCGTTACTATTTATCTCTACTCTTTTTTCTACATCCCCATTGGCAATTTTCCTTGCAACGGCACTCATATTTTGTAATGGCTTAATTACAATTTTATCAGTGAAAAAATATATTATTACTATCGATAAAACCATAACAATTCCTGTTGATAACCAAATTATTTTATATATGTGACTTAAAGAATCTTTTAGATAATCCATAGATATATCGACAAGTATAAATGATGATATATCATCATTTTTGTCTTTTATATCTTTCATTAAAACATAATCACCTTTTGAAAATAGTTGATTATCCTTTTTTACTTCTTTTAGAGTATTCTTTTCCCCAAAATCATTTAATATAACTTCTGTATCTGAAAATATTTGCTTTCCAACTAAATCTTTACCTTTTTCATCTGTTGAGACGAATATATACCCATTCCTATCTATAAGATATACATTTTCGTAAAAATATTTACCTATAAACTCTAATGATGAATTTAAATCTTCATAGCTTAAATTTCCATTCCCCTCAACATAACTTAATGATAAATCTTCAACTATTTTTATATGTTCTAATACTTCTTGCTGTTTTCTTTGTATATAATAATCATTAAACCAAATCGACAAAACAGTAGCTATTAAAGATAAGCTCAAAAATATTATAACAGTATATATAAATACCATTTTGGAGAATAGGTTTTTTTTTATCATTATTTCACCTCAAATTTATATCCTACACCCCAAACAGTTTCTATTTGCCAGTTAACCCCACCTGATATTTTTTCTCTTAGTCTTTTAATGTGAACATCTACTGTTCTTGAGTCTCCAGGGTAGTCATATCCCCAAACTTCACATAATAATTGTTCTCTTGTAAACACTCTATTTTTATTGCTTGCAAGATAGTAAAGCAATTCAAATTCCTTAGGTGGCATTTTAACTTCTTCATTTTTATATACAACACTATAGGAATTAGCATCTACAATTAAACTATCATATGTTATTGTTTCTTTACTTTCTGATTCCATTGTATACCTTCTTAAAACAGCCTTAACTCTAGCTATTAATTCTTTAGGCTCAAATGGTTTTACTATATAGTCATCTGCTCCAAGTTCTAAGCCTAAAACTTTATCAAAAGTTTCCCCTTTAGCTGTTACCATTATAACTGGTGTTTCACTATCTTTTCTTATCCATTTTAAAACATCCATTCCGTCTACGTACGGTAACATAACATCTAATATTACCAAATCCGGTTTAAAATTTAAAAAACTTTCCTGAGCTTCTTTACCATCATGTGCAGTCTTTATACAGTAACCTGCACTCTCTAAATACATTTTTATTACCTCGCAGATGTTTTTATCATCATCTACTACTAACACTTTTGCAATTGAGCCTTCCATCACACATACCTCCTAAGCTAACATACTTAAATGCGCATTATTTATTCTTATTTTTTCTATTACTTGTATAAAAATCCAATTAAAAATTATATTTTATTTTTAAAATTGAATATAGAAAATCTATCATCTCTGAGTAAAAGTACTTATTTAATATAATATGGTTTATTACATATTTTAAGTCTCTATTCCTATTATACTTGGTACAAGCTATAAAATTAAGATTTGTTACAAAATATTCAAAAATTGTTCGTAAATTAAGCTTATTACTTAAAAAATACATAATTTATTGGTTATAATTTTATCTTTTTTATGATCTAAACTATAATTTTATAATTTCAACTGTTATTTTTAGATTTTTCTGTAAATTGTTTTTATTATTATATACTTTTTGTTGTTTAAAATAGAGGCACAAAATACCAAAAAGATAATTCTATTAGATATTTGTGCCTCTACCTTTGTATCCATTATAATATATACTTACATTTTAATAAATTATAATATTATTTTTTATTATTAATCAAATAATTTACTTACAGATACATCTTCATATATTCTTTTAACTGCTTCTGCAAATATAGGTGCAACTGATATTGTTTTTATCTTATCAATTTGCTTTTCTTCTTTTAATTCAATTGTTCCTAAAACAATAAGTTCTTTTATTGAAGATTTTTCAATTCTTTCTATTGCTGGGCCAGATAAAACACCATGTGAACAGCATGCATAAACTTCTTTAGCACCTCTTTCAACTAGTGCATTTGCTCCATTACATATAGTTCCTGCAGTGTCTATCATATCGTCTATAAGTATAACTCTTTTACCTTTTATTTCCCCTATTATGTTCATTACTTCACATACATTAGCTTTTGGTCTTCTTTTATCAATTATTGCTATTGGTGCATTTAATCTATCTGCAAAGTTTCTTGCACGAGTTACACTTCCTAAGTCTGGAGAAACTACCACAACGTCATCTTGATCTTTAAAACCATTTTCGATGAAGTGTTTAGCTAGTATTGGTGCACCTGTTAAGTTATCAACTGGTATGTCAAAATAACCTTGAATTTGAGCAGCATGTAGGTCCATTGTTAATACTCTATCTGCACCTGCTGCTGTTATTAAATCTGCAACTAACTTAGCTGTGATTGGATCTCTTGCCTTAGCTTTTCTGTCTTGTCTTGCATATCCATAATAAGGCATAACTGCAGTTATTCTTCCTGCTGATGCTCTTTTTAAAGCATCAATCATTATTAAAAGTTCCATTAAATTGTCATTTACTGGTGAGTTTGTTGGTTGAACAACAAAAACATCAAGCCCTCTAACTGTTTCTGCTATATTAACAGATATTTCACCATCACTGAAGTGCCCAACTTTTGACTCCCCAACTTTTAGTCCTAGAATATTGGCTATGTCCTCTGCTAACTTTGGATAAGAATTTCCTGTAAAAATCTTAATGTTTTTACCATGCGATATCATATGTAGTCCTCCCATTTTATTACTTATTATTTTTTTTAACCCAATTTTCTTTATTTATTTGCCTTGCTCTTGCTATTGCTAAAGCGTTTTCAGGCACTTTTTCTGTAATAGTTGATCCTGCTGCAATGTAAGTGTTGCTTTCTACTTCAACTGGAGAAACTAAGTTTGTATTACAACCAATAAATGAATTGTCTCCAACTATAGTTTTATGTTTATTTACTCCATCATAGTTCACTACCACTGTACCACAACCAAAATTACAGTTTTTACCTACTTCTGCATCACCTATATAAGTTAGATGAGATATTTTTGTTCCATCACCTATTTGGGATTTCTTAACTTCAACAAAATCTCCTATTTTAACTTTATTTCCTATAACACTTTGTGGACGTATATATGCAAATGGTCCTACTGTTGTTTCTTTTCCTACTGTACTTTCCATTATTACTGAACTTTGAATTGTTACATTTTCTTCTATGACACTATCTTTTATTCTACATCCTGGATAAATTGTACAATTATCTTCTATTACAGTTTTTCCTTCTATAACGTTATTTGGATAAATAATTGTATCTTTTCCTATTTCAACATCACAATTTATATAAACATTATTAGGATCTATTAATATAACTCCATTTTCCATGTGTTTTTTATTAATTCTTTTTCTCATTATCTCTTCTGCAACTGCAAGTTCTACTTTAGAATTTACTGCTGTAATTTCATCAACTGGAACATCTACAGCTCCTACTTTTTTTCCTTCTTTTTTTAGTATTTCTATTACATCTGTTAAATAGTATTCTCCTTGATTGTTATTATTATTTAATTTTGATAATGTAGATAATAATGATTCTATATCAAAGCAATACATACCAGAATTTATTTCTTTTACCTTAACTTCTTCTTCATTACAGTCTTTAAATTCTACAATTTTTTCAACTTGATTTTCTTCATTTCTAATAATTCTTCCATATTTAGCTGGGTTTTCCATTATTGAAGTTAATATAGTTGCACTATACTGATTTTCTTCATGATAGCTAAATAATTTTTCAACTGTAGTTTTTGTAATTAATGGGCCATCTCCTACAAATATAGCTACTGTTCCTTTTTTACCTTTTAAAAAGTCTTCAGCACACATTACTGCATGGCCTGTTCCTAATTGTTCCTTTTGAACAGAATATTGAACTTTTCTACTTTCAGTACCTGCTTTTACTTTTTCAGCACCGTTTCCTATTACTACATCAATATCCTCTATATCACACTTTCTTAAAGTATCTATAACGTGATTTATCATTTCCTTACCGCAAACTTTATGTAACATTTTTGGAATGTCTGATTTCATTCTCGATCCTTGTCCAGCGGCTAATATAATGGTACATTTATACACTTAAAACACCTCTTTAAATAATCTATTTCTTACTATGAATAAGTTTTTATTAAATATGTATTAAATATTCATTACGTTATATATTTAAAATAAAATTAATGACATATCATTAATAATTATACTTCTCTTTTATTTAATTTTTTTATATATAATTTTCAACTATTTAATTTTCTATTAATTTTGTATAAAATTTTTTTACGCAATAAATTGCTTTTAAATAAATTTATAAAATATTATTTATATCCTTATTAATTATATTTTATATACTAATGTTTTGCAAATAAAAGTGAATATTTTTATACTTTTATGTGAAAAAGTACACCTTTTTTTGCTAATTAATCCTCTTTTTTAACATAATTTGTTACACTTTTTTCTTTTTTTTGAATAAATTATACATTTAAAAGCATAAAAAAATAAAAAGGAGTGTACTCCTTTTTATTTTAAACTTCACTCTATTCTGAATCTGGTTCTACTTTAGGTTCTTCTTGTATAACCCTTTCATACTCAGTAAGAATAGCTGTTTGTATTTTTTCTCTTGTTTCTGTATTAATTGGGTGAGCTATATCCTTAAACTCTCCATCTGGAGTTTTTCTACTAGGCATAGCAATGAAATAACCATTTTGTCCCTCTATAACTTTAATGTCGTGTATAACAAATTCATTATCGAAAGTTATAGAAACTATTGCTTTCATTTTTCCCTCTGTGGCAATTTTTCTTATTCTAACATCTGTAATTTGCATGAATTCCACCTCCAAGCTGTACTATAAGAGTATTATTCTCCATATTTTTCAAATTTCCTTCTTTTTGTTGAATAATTTTTTATTTTCTGTATTTTCTATCTCTTATTCGAATTCTACTTATCTATATGTGAAAATTATCATTCATTCAATTACAATTAATTTATAAATCTACATTTACCACTACAATAAAATTCTTTTAAAAACTTAATTTGATATAGTGTTCCAAGTTAACCTTTAAAACTATTCATTTACCAATGAGAACATCAAAAATAATATTTTATTGATAGTTAACAGATTATTTCATTTAAGAGTTAAAAGTTGCAACGCTTCGCTAGTTAAAAGTTAATAGTGAATAGTTAAGAGTTACGGTTATTATTACTCTCTTCGTTCCTAATAATGCTAAACGTATTTTTTTATATAAATTTGCAATGCAAATTATATTTATAGATTTAAAAGAAAGTGGTTGCCACTTTCATCCTGAACCCTTAACTCTTAATTCTTAACTCTTAACTACCTAAAGCTGTGCTTGTTTTTTTAATACAACAAAAATTTGTATTCCTATAAAGTACGCTTATCAGAAGGGTTAACCATAGCTCTTCCCTCTTGGTTTATTCCATTAAACTCAATTATTGATATGTAATTATCCATTAGCTTTTCTTGTCCTTCTGAATTATTATCTACTAACACTCCACAAGCTAAAAGTTCACTATCAAACTCTGAAAGCAGCTCCTTTATACCTTTTGCAGTTCCGCCACCTCTCATAAAATCATCTATAAACACGCATTTACTATTCTTTTTCATTGCTTTTCTTGAAAGGGACATTGTTTGTATTCTCTTATTTGTTCCTGATATGTAATTTACATAAACACTTGCACCTTCTGTAACTTTATTTCTATTTCTTACTGTTACTAATTGAACCCCTAAATTTTTAGCAACTTCATATGCTAGTGGAATTCCTTTAGTTTCTATTGTTACAACATAATCAACGTCTAAATCTTTAAATATTGATGATAATATTTTTGCTGCTGGAACTATTATATTTGGATTAAATATTAAATCAGTAACATATAAAAAGTCCCCAACCATTACTCTATCTTCTTCACTTGCTATTTCACAAAGTTTTTTTTCAAATTTTTCTTTTTCTTCTTCTGATATATCTACAGTAAACTTTATTCCTCCAGCTGCTCCTGAAACAGTTTCAACTTTACCTACTGATAATTTTTCTAACGTCTCTCTAACAATAACTACGTCTTCACTAACTGTTGACTTTGCAGCATTAAACATTTCTGTAAATGTATTTAAGTTCACCACTTTATTTGGTGTTTCAGTTAAAACTTTAGTTATTCCTACTATTCTTTGGTTTCTACTAAACTTATCACAATCTCTTCCCATATTTAACTACCTTTCTGAATAAGAATTTTAATAAATTTATATAAAAATCTATACTACATCTCGAATAAAACTGATATGATTTCTTTCACCTTATCATTGCATATATAATAATTAACTTCAAGACCATCTCTGTTGCCTTTTATTATACCTGCGGATCTTAATTTTTGTAAATGTTGAGAAACTGTAGATTGTGGCAAATCTAAACAATTTTGCATACACGTTACATTTCTTTCACCTTGCTCTAATAATCCTTTAACTATACATAATCTAACTGGATGTGCTAGTGCTTTTAATATATCTGCATACTCTACATACAATTCTTTTATATCCTTATTCATAACATCAACAACCTTTCTACCTAAATATAAACCTTTAAATAATATCTATATATTATAATCTTTAAATATAACCATCATGCTATATCGATTTATAAATTCTAACCTAATATAGTAAAATATTTTTATATATATTTGTATAATTAATTTACCTTTAAACGTAAATTTTAAGATTAAAATCTTTTATATAATACAATATTATCATATTTCCCTGTGTTTAGTCAGTATTTATATATTTTTATCATCTTTTACTGAAAATAAACCTACTTTAATAAGATAAAATCTTAAACTTAAATATGAATTTGTTTCCCAATCTGTTTATTTAAGCAAGAACTTTTTAGATTAAATAAAAACATGTGAAATATTTTAGGATGTTTATTATTTTTGAATATTTGAGAAAACATTTGGAATAATAAATATAACATTTATTTCTTTAAGAGGTGATAACATGAAAAAAATTTTTACTGAAGAAGATTTGAAAAATGCTTATAATCTTGGAAAACAACAAGGTGCATTAGAATCTAATAATTTAAATAATAGTTCTAGAACAGACGAGTTTTCTTCTCAACTACCAATGGATAACTCAATTGTAAAATCCGTTGAAACAGACTCTCTTATTAGATTAAGATAAATAAAAGGCTTAGAATTATCTAAGCCTTTTATTTATGTATTTATAACGCTTTGCTAGTTAAGAGTTGTAACGCTTTGCTAATTAAGAGTTAAGAGTGAATAGTTAACAGTTGTGGTTATTACTACTCACTTCGTTCCTAGTAATGCTAAACGTATCTTTAAAAATCATTTTCAGAAAGTGGTTACCACTTTCATCCTGAATTCTTAATTCATAATCCTTAATTTTTTTAATTATCCTTTGTCCATTGTCAATTTTCTAAAAATCTCTACCTCAACTAAGTATGCAATCGTTCAAAGTTTTACCTCCATCACAAGAGGGACAGGTTCATTTGTGGCTATTTTCTTCGCTTAATTGTAGATTCCACAATTACTGTATTCCCATAATAAAATAAAAAAAGAACCAGTACCCTTATTTGGGTTTTAGTGAAGCCTTTAAATAAGCAATTACTTCTAGTGTTGCCTCCATCACAAATGGGACTTTATCAGTTAATAGTTAAGAGTTAATAATTAATAGTTGTGGTTATTACTACTCACTTCGTTCCTAGTAATTCTAAACGTACTTTTATATAAATTTGCAAAGCAAATTATATGATTAGATTAAAAAGAAAGTGGCCTCCACTTTCATCCTGAACTATTAACTATTACGTCTTAACTCTTAACTCTTTTAAGGGGGACTGGCTAACTTTTTTACTTATGATAACTAACTTTAAAGAGCTACTCTCTATTTTATGTAATTAAACCATTCGTGCCTGTCCCATTTGTTACGGCTATAAACTCTGAGTATAACTTTTGTTAGTTTAATCTCTCAAATTTAGAATTTATGCCTTTCAATTAAAAAGAAACTGGTAATCCAGTTTCCTCCATCATTGTCAATTGTCCTTTGTCAAATGTCAATTATATAATGTTCTTAATCCTTAATTTTTTTAATTGTTAAATGTAAATTGTCAATTATATAACTTGGAAAATAAAGAATTTTAAGTAGTAAGATTCTTCATCTGCTGTCCATAATATAGGATGGTCTGGGGCTTGTGTTTTAAATTCAACTTGTCTTAATAATCTACCTGCATCCCTTGCAGCTTCATATATAGCTTCTTTGAACGATTGTGGATCCATAAAATGAGAACAAGAAGCTGTTACTAAATATCCACCTTTTTTAACAAGTTTTATACCTCTAAAGTTTATTTTTTTATATCCTTTTTTAGCATTTCTTATAGTTTCTCTTGCCTTTGTAAATGCTGGCGGATCAAGTATAACTACATCATATTCTTTTTTCTCATAGTTAAGTTCTTTTAAAATTTCAAAAGCATCATGACATTCAAATTTAACTGTATCTTCAAGGTTGTTAAGTTCTGCATTTTTTCTGCAAAAATCTACTGCATGCTGAGATATATCTATTCCTAAAACACTTTTAGCTCCTGCAATTCCTGCATTTAATGCAAAAGACCCTGTATGTGTAAATACATCTATTACATCTGCATCTTTACATATTTTATGTATTGCTTTTCTATTTTCCTTTTGGTCTAAGAAAAATCCTGTTTTTTGACCATTTTCTATATCAACATTATATTTAACACCATTTTCTTCTATAGTTATCATAGTTTCAAAAGGCTCAGTTAAAAAACCTTTTTTAAGTTCCATACCCTCTTTTAATCTTACCTGTGCATCACTTCTCTCATAAACACCTCTTGCACCATACTCTTCTACAAGTACATCTACAATAATTTGTTTATATTGATCAATACCTAATGCTAAAGATTGTATAACATATACATCTTCAAATTTATCTATTACTATACCTGGAAGAAAATCAGCCTCTCCGAATATAAATCTACAAGAAGATGTATCAACAACCTTTTTTCTATATTCCCATGCATCTTTTAATCTTTTTCTAAAAAACTCTTTATCAATCTCTTCATTTATATCTCTTGTCATTATTCTTATAGATATTTGAGATGCATCATTTATGTATCCTTTACCTATAAACTTATCTTCCGCTGTATAAACTTCAACTATATCACCGTTTGTATATTCACCATCATAACCGTGTATTTCTGTTGAAAAAACCCATGGATGACCACTTAATGTTCTTTTTCCTCTACCCTTGTCTAAATAAAACTTACAAGCCATTCTATTGATTGTCACCAAAAATTATAAGAATTAAATTCTTTAGTATTTTATAATTTAATCTTTGCAATGTTCTTTGTTTCTGGCAACATCCTCCCTTTTTTAGTTTATTTTTTGAACACTGTCTTTAGTTTCTTACATATTTTATTGTTTATTTTTTTACATTATGATTATATTGTACAGCACAGTTTCATGCAAGAATACTGGTCTATTATTTATTTGATTATGCCTAAATTAAGATAGATTTTAAAATTTATTTTAAAATTTCTTCTATGCTGTACCCTTTATCTTTTAAGTATTTGCTTTTTTTAGGAGTCTCTATTACTTGTGCTCCATAAATACTATTATGTTCGCCTATATAGTAACTTATTAGTACACTTATAATATAGTATGGTATTGCCCTATCACCAAACATTTCAATTCCAAGCATTATTGTTGCTATTGGTGTATTAGTTGCACTACCAAAAACACAGATTAAACCAAGTGCCGCTAATAATGATGGTTCTATATGAGCTATTTGTCCAATTGCACCACCTAAAGATGCCCCTATATCAAATAAAGGAGTTACTTCTCCCCCCTGAAATCCAGATGCTAATGTTAGTACAGTAAGTATAAATTTCTTAACAGAATCACCTATTGAACTGGTACCATTAAAGCCTGCATCTATTAACCAAGTACTTAATCCTCCATATTCATAAAAATTAAATATTACTATTATAATAAGAACAATAAAAGATGATATTAATGCTCTAAGTAAATAATTCTTTATTTTACTAGAGTAAATTTTCTTTAAAAATTTTATACTTCTAGAGAATAGCTTACCTACAATTCCAAAAATGCAAGCTGAAATTATAGTTATAACTAGTGTATATATAGTTATATTGGGAACTGAAATTATAGAGTGTATAGAGTGTTTTATTCCAAAAAAGTTTGTTACATAATCTGCAACATATGCTCCTATAAAACAAGGAAATATAGACTCATAACTTAATTTACCAATAAAACAAACTTCAACTCCAAAGAATGTCCCAGCAAGTGGAGTTCCAAATACAGAACCAAAAGCAGAACTGATTCCTACCATTATTAAGGTTTTTTTATCTTTTCCCTCTAGTTTAAATATATTAGCTAATTTATTAGTTACGGTCCCTCCTATTTGAACTGCTGTTCCCTCTCTTCCTGCAGAACCACCTACAAGATGTGTTAAAACTGTAAATATAAATGTTAAAAATGCCATTCTTAATGGTACTTTAGTTTCCTTATGAGTGCTTTCAATAATAAGGTTGTTTCCTCTTTGAGAACCTTTGCCATAATTATTATATATAAATGCTGTTGCTACACCAATGAGTGGAATTAAATAAAATAATTGATAATGACTCATACGAAAATTAGTAACATACTCTAAAGACTGTAGAAAAATAGCAGACGCACACCCCATAATTACTGCTGTTAAAATTATAAGGGTAAATAGTTTTATATGTCTTTTAAATTCCATGAAAATTTTATCTCCTTTCTATATTTATGTTTTCCAAAGTTATAAATAAACAAACTGCTATTTAACTTTATTCAAAAACTTTAAAGTTTTTGAAAGTAAAAAAGACTAATGAATCTACGACAAAAAAATCATAGAAGTCATTAGTCTGTAAAGACGGTTTAGAATATTCATGGGAGAACTTCATTCCCAGTTAATAAGGCATAATCAAAGGAATACTAGGTTAGTATTCTTGCCTATTTAATTTCTTATTTATTTTTACATTCATAAATATATCATAACAGCACCTATTTTTCAATTATGCATAACCCTATTTTGTTTATATTCCACAAAATTCTTTTGACATAATATAATATAATCATTTAAACTATAAGTCGTATGAAATAAAATAGTAGACTAAAATTATAACATAATTTGAAATTAATTATAAATTATATATACATATTAAAGGAGATTTAGGATGAGTATTCTTACGGTAAAAAATATGAATCACGGATTCGGCGATAGAGCTATATTTGAAGATGTTTCTTTTAGACTTTTAAAAGGTGAACACGTTGGACTTATTGGTGCTAACGGTGAAGGTAAATCTACTTTCATGAACATAATTACAGGTAAATTAATGCCTGATGAAGGAAAAATTGAATGGTCAAACAGAGTGAGAGTTGGTTACATGGATCAACATGCACAACTTCAAAAGGGCGAAAGCATAAGAGACGTTTTAAGAGGCGCTTTTAAATATCTATTTGATTTAGAAACTGAAATGTTAGCAATAACTGATAAAATGGCAGAGGCTACCCCTGAAGAACTTGAAAAATTACTTGAAGATATGGGAACTATTCAAGACCTATTAGATAACAATGGTTTCTATGTTATAGATGCTAAAGTTGAAGAAGTGGCAAGAGGATTAGGTCTTAATGATGTAGGCCTTGATAAAGATGTTACTGATTTAAGTGGTGGTCAAAGAACTAAAGTTTTACTTGCAAAACTGCTTCTTGAAAACCCAGACATATTGCTTCTTGATGAGCCTACTAACTATTTAGATGAAGTACATATAGAATGGCTTAAGCGTTATCTACAAAACTATGAAAATGCATTTATATTAATATCACATGATATTTCATTCTTAAATTCAGTAATAAACCTTGTTTATCATGTTGATAATAGACAGTTAAATAGATATGTTGGAAGTTATGATGATTTCCAAAGAATATATGAAGCTAGAAAGAAACAATTAGAGCAAGCTTATGAAAGACAACAAGCTGAAATTGCTAAACTAGAAGATTTCGTTGCAAGAAATAAAGCTAACGTTGCTACAACTGGTATGGCTAAAGCAAGACAAAAGAAACTTGATAAAATAGATAGAATTGAACTTGCACAAGAAAAACCAAAACCAACATTCAATTTTAAAGAAGCTAGAACTTCTGGAAAAATGATATTTGAAACTAAAGATTTAGTTATAGGTTATGGTTCACCTCTATCTAAACCACTAAATTTATATTTAGAAAGAGGTAAAAAAGTTGCTCTTGTTGGCGCTAATGGACTTGGAAAAACTACACTTTTAAAAAGCCTTATGGGTGAAATAAGAGCATTAAGTGGAGAAGTTGAACTTGGTGACTATCAATATATAGGCTACTTTGAACAAGAAATAAAAGATGCAAATTACAACACTTGTATAGAAGAATTTTGGCAAGACTTCCCTGGATATACTCAGTATGAAGTTCGTTCTGCCCTTGCAAAATGTGGACTTACAACAAAACACATAGAAAGCAAGATAATGGTTCTATCAGGAGGAGAAGCATCAAAAGTTAGACTTTGTAAAATACTAAACAGAGAAACTAACATACTAATCCTTGACGAGCCTACAAACCACTTAGATGTAGATGCTAAAGAAGAATTAAAAAGAGCATTAAAAGCATACAAAGGAACAATCCTAATGGTATGCCACGAACCAGAATTCTACCAAGACATAGTAACAGATATCTGGAATTGTGAAGAATGGACAACTAAAATAGTATAATAAAATTAAGGAGCTATTGCAAAACCAACTAAAGGTTAGATGAGCGATAGCTCTTTTTTTACGTATAAGTTGCTTAATATATGATTAATAGTGAAAAATATTCTTATAAAGAAGTTGAAGAGATAACAAATATATCTAAGAGCACATTAATAAGAGAAATGAGAAAAAGAAAAGAGCAGTAAGAAGTTCTAATAGGGTGAGCATAAGCAAAATGCTTAATTTTAATTTCAAAATATGTGAAACCACAATAATAACTTCCAAAGCTTAATAGACTTGGACAAGCGAAATATGTATAATTAAGGAGAATGGAATTATATATATTTAGTAGGAGGAAATTTTAATGGGTAAAATGATACAATGTAAAACTTGTTCTAAAGAAATAGCATCGAGCGCAAAGTTTTGTCCAAGTTGTGGAGCAAAAAACAAAAAACCATTTTATAAAAAAGTGTGGTTTTGGATATTTGCGGTAATTATTATTGGAGCTATGGGTAATGCAATTTCAAATGATTCAAAATTAGATACTGAAAATAAACAGGAAGTTAGTCAGAATCAAAAAACAGAAGAAAATGCTCCAGTAAAAGAAAAAGCAGAAGATATTCCAACAGAATATAAGTCTGCATTAAAAAAGGCCAAAGTATATAGCGATACTATGAGTATGTCCAAAGCTGGATTGTATGACCAGCTAACATCAGAATATGGAGAAAAATTTACAGCAGAGGCAGCTCAGTATGCTATAGATAATATAAATGCAGATTGGAATAAAAATGCACTAAATAAAGCAAAAACATATCAGAAAGATATGGCAATGTCACCAAGTGCAATTTATGATCAATTAATATCAGAATATGGTGAGAAATTTACACCAGAAGAAGCACAATATGCTATAGACAATTTGGAATAATATATTCCTTATAAATATAAAAAAGCTAACTTAAGCATCTAGTATAAAAACTAGGTGCTTTTTCTTTGTCTTCTACTCTTTATACCGCCTATTATATATTGAGATTGTATTCATTTTCTTATAGAATTTTATTAAGAAAGAATTGAAAAGAGCATTAAAAACCAATCTTAATAGTATTCCATCAACCAAAATTCTACCAAGATGTAGTAACAGATATCTGGAATTGTGAAGAATGACCCTAAAAATAACATAATGCATATATAAAAATGAACGGAGCTATGTAAGTAATTGTGATATGCTCCCCTTGTGGTAGACAGACAAAGTAATAAAACTGTTTATCATGAGAGGAGCACATAAGATTTTTTATCTACTAATGCGATAGCTCCTTTTCTATTGATACTATTTAAAAGTCTCATTTTTGTGTGTTTTATACATAATTTCTATTCCAAATTTAACCCCATCTATCAAAATATAAATTAGTTGTTATTATATTAATCTTCTTCCACTTCTAATTGATAAATTGCAATGTACCATAACCCCTACATATTTATATGGAACAGAATAATATCAATAATCTATCATAATGGTAGAATCTTGCTTACTCTAAAATCTGCTATTTCTTATGTTTCAAACATAGGCATTTTAAGTAATAGCTATTCTTTTTCGCCATCTAAAGAATTAAAAATTATATCCTTTGAAAAAGGGTATAGGAAATCATAAACAATCATATTTTTTTAATTTTTCTTCAAATTTATCACAAAAACCTAAAAAAACATCTGAAGTAATAACTGAAGTAATAAAATGATCATCTTTAGAGAAATAATTTTGAGTAAATTCTTTCATTTTAGAAATAAAAGGCAAAAAAGAAGATGTTTCTTGATCATAATTATCTAAATTAAAATCAGGGACATTTATTCCGCGGTCTTGTATTTCAGAACATATTCGTCCATACGCAATTGTTAAATGTCCAAGTTCTTTTAATGATAGATTCATATCATCACAAGCTTCATTAAATGCTTTAGATGCATTAATCTTATTTATAATATTCTTTCTGTTAGGATCTAATTGGATTGAGTCATTTGTAAAATTTATAGTAGAATTTATTTCCTTTTTAAAATTTTCATTTGCTATTTTATTATTAGAATTAATATTTAAATTAGTAGCATAGTTTAAATGATTATTCATAGGTTTATTATTATTTAATTCGTTCATAAAAACACTCCTTAATAATATAAATTTTTCTATTATATCAATATTGTCGTTTATTGAAAAAAAGCTTTATATGGAATATTATGTAAATAGGTGTATAATTTAGGATAAAAAAAAGAAACAGAGGATTTCTAATGAAAGAGAATCAGCAATAAAGGAAATAATAAATGGACAAGGAAAATTAAGTGATTATCAAATTATAGGAATAACGAGTGTGAAAGATGTAAACTGGTATTTGAAGGAGAAGGTAACAACAAATGAATCTGAAATTAAGAGCAATGTAAGTACTGTAATAACTGCTTTAAATTATGTAAATAGTGGGACAATAACTTTAAAATATTATCAAACATTAGGAATAACAACAGTAACATCAAGTAATGCAATCAATGTAAAAACTGCAATACTAGCAGCAAAAAAAGAAAAAGGATCTAAATTAACAAGAGCAGAGATAATGAAAGTTGTATCTTTAAATATTAAAAAATAGTTAAAAAGGGGCTATTGCTAGCTGATATGCTCCCCTTGTAGTAGACAGATAAAATAATAAAACTGTTTATCATGAGGGGAGTATTTTTATGAGTAAAAAACATAGAATTAGTGCTGATGATAAAGTTAAATATGTTCAAGATTATCTTGATGAGAAAGATAGTATAAGACATATCTCTTCTACTCTTTATACCGTCTATTCATATATTGAGATTGTACTCATTTTCTTGTAGAATTTTAAGCACTTTAGAGCCTAACCAATATTTTATGTATCCAAATTTTTGTAAATAAGCTCGAATAAAGTTGAAAGGAAGATTACATAAAGGTATAATTTTGAATTAGACATATGAAAAAAATAATTAGTCAAAGATTCGAAGGATATTTGTCACGAGACAAGGAGATAAAATCCGGTCATAGTGAAGCTATGTATGTATTTTGTTGACAAAGTATTCGTGGCAAATAGGTTAGAATACTGACTTATTATTTATTTGATTATGCATTCTATGGTTAGGGGTGACAGTGTATGATACAATGCGAATTATGCGAAGACTATTTTCATGAAGAGAATATAAAAGAATGTCCAGAATGTTTAAAGGAAATGTGTGAAAGTTGCTATGAAATGCATGTTCCTATTTGTTTTTATGTTTCTCAGCATGGTGATATAAATACTTATGATGAATAAATTATACTTATGAGTGGTATGAACAAGGGATACTAAAAATATGCAGTAATATTATTGTAGAATAATTTGTGAATAATGAATAACTAAAATAGTTCAATAATATTTGATATTTAGGGCGGTAGGGAAAATACTATCTCTCTTTTTATATGCGTTTGTTCCTAAAGATATAGGGAAACAAGCTCCAGTTTAAATTTATTCAATACCTTTACAATATTTTAATCCAAGATGCAGTGTTGAATTCTAAGTGATTCGCAACTTGTCTAACTGCTCTAGGTATCCAAATTTTGGAATGGATAATTTTGAAAGTTAACTTGGAACCCTATAGTTTGATAAAAATTATCATGTTTTAGGCGCATTATCAATATTATTACATATTATGGAAATGAAATCGATTCTATATTCTACTAAAAATTTATATTGTCTTATTTTTTATAATAATGTAGGGGGGTAATTATTATGAAAATATTTAAAAGTAAACATAAAAAACTTGCGATAGGTACTTCTATTACTTTGGGAAGCTTGCTTATCATATATTTAGGTATATCAATATATTTCACCAACCATTTTTCTTTTGGAACCTCAATTAACTGTATTAATGTTGGGGGCAAAACGGTAGATGAAGTGAATAAAGAAATAACTTCTAACATTAAGAGCTATACCCTGGTATTAGAAGAGAGAGATGACATTAAAGAAAAGCTCATCTGGAAGGATATTGGTTTAAAATATAATGGTGATGATAAGGTTCAAAGCTTAAAAAAGAATGAAAATTCTTTTTACTGGATTATTGGATTATTTAATAAGAAAAAATTCAATATGCCTGAAATAATTTCTTTTGATGAAGAATTATTAAAAAAAGCTGTTAATAATCTTTCTTGCTTTAATGATAGTAATTTAATTGAACCACAAAATGCTAGCCTTAAATATACAGAAAATGGTTATGAAATAGTGGAAAGCATTAGTGGTAATAAAGTAAATAAAGATGTTTTATATAATCATATAAAACAAGCTATTTCCACAGGAGAAACTATAATAAATCTAGAATCAATTGATTGTTATGAAAAACCACAGTATACTTCAAACTCTAAGGAAATTATTGATGCTAAGGATATACTTAATAAGTATATATCTTCAAAAATTACTTACACCTTTGGAGAACATAAAGAAGTGTTAGATGGCTCTAAAATTAATGATTGGCTTAAGGTTGATAAAGATTTTAAAGTTGCAGTTGATGAAGAAGCAGTAAAAAATTATATGAACGCATTATCTCGTACCTATGATACTTATGGAGGCACAAGAAATTTTACTGCCTCATCAGGAACAGCAATAGCAGTTAGTGGTGGAAACTATGGATGGTTAATTGATAGCGATAAAGAATCGGAATATTTAATTGGAGCTATAAAAAAAGGAACTGTCACAACTAAGGAACCAGCATATGCACAAATTGCCTTATATAGAGGAGATAATGATATCGGTAATACTTATGTGGAAATAAATCTTACAAAGCAACATTTATGGTTCTACAAAAATGGTAATCTTATTGTAGACGGAGATATAGTTACAGGCAATGCAAATAGTAAGTATTCAACACCACCAGGTACGTATCAGTTAGTTTATAAAGAAAGGAATGCCACATTGACAGGTCCTAACTATGCAACACCGGTTGCCTTCTGGATGCCTTTTAATGGAGATATTGGAATTCACGATGCAACCTGGAGAGCAACCTTTGGCGGAAATATTTATCAATCAGACGGTTCTCATGGTTGTGTAAACGCACCGTATAATTTAGCAGAATCAATATTTTCTAACATTGACGCTGGAGCACCTGTTATTTGTTATTTTTAATCAGTATAATAAATAAATTCAGAAATATGAATTTTATTTATTGTTATTCTAACTTAAATAAATGCTTTAATTAGCTAATAATATTAATAAGGATTATCATAAAAAAGATGATAAAAATCATTTCACTATACAATATTAAATATGATATAGACTATATGACTTTTTTGTATTATTAAAACTTATGAGCTTGAATTTCAAGCTCTTTTTTTATGGAATAATATCTTAATTATAGAGAATGATATATGTTATAACACATTGAATTAAGAACAAATATAAGAAAAATTTCACTATACATGAAAGGCGTGAAAATGGATGAATAAAGTAGAAAATGAAAAAAGAAGAGCAGAGCATTTATTAAAATCAAAATTACTTTATGAGGCATATTTGGATGAAAGTAATAACATTGATGAATATAATTATCTTGCAGAAGATTTAAAGCTAACGATTGATTACAAGTTAGGTAGTGATGCTAATGCTGCTGATATTGAGATGTTAACTGTATATCAAAAAGATATGTTAAAAGAAAAATTCATATTAGATGATAAATTTTTAAATAATCTTATACCTCCTGATGAATATGCTGAAAAAGTAAACCATTTAATGTCTCAATTCATAAATAAAAGTGCTAATCAATTAGGTGAAAAGAAGTTTAAAATGTTATTCGATTTTAGTCCAATGGATGATATTAAAATAATTGATCCTAATATCCTAAAGAATGGAGTGATGTAATATGAATTTTTTATTTGCCTATGCTCTTACAATGGGTGGTACTGGTTTAGAACACACTTATGTATCCAGCTCCGATGGTAAGGTATGGCGTTGCTTTGGAAGAAATAGTGGCGGAAGAATGATAGCAAACCATATAGGGAGCTCAAAACAAGCAGATATTATGTCAAAACCTAGTGAAACAAATGAGACTGGAATAAGATATGGTATAGATGGTGTATGTCATCAAGCAGCAAATAGAATACTTTATTTTACAAGTGAGGTTGTAGACAAAGCAGGCGGATATTCCGCTTCTAGAGCAATGTATGGAATCTATGGAACAAATTATAAATATTCTAGTGATATATTTGTAACTAATAGGGATATAGCGATAAATATAGTAGATTGGAAAGATTGGGTAAAGCTTGGCGGTAAGTTAACATCTGCACCTGCAGCGTATTTTTATGATTTTGGTAGATTGGATGTTTTCTATAGAGGAGAAGATAATTCTCTTAGATATAGATACTGGAAAGATTCATGGAGTAGTGAGACAAATTTAGGAGGTAAACTAGCCTCAGACCCAGCCGTAGTTTCATGGGGAGTAAACAGACTTGACTTATTTTATAAAGGTGAAGATAACGCTCTAAAACATAGATGGTGGAATGGTTCTTCCTGGAGTAATGAAGAAAATCTTGGTGGAAACTTAACTTCTGCACCTACAGTATCATCATGGGATATTGGCCGATTAGATGTGTTTTATAAAGGCTCTGATAATGGGCTTATGCATAAATTTTGGAATGGTTCTTCTTGGAGTAATGAAGAAAACCTTGGTGGGAATTTAACATCAGATCCTTCAGCAGTTTCTTGGGATAGAAATAGAATAGATGTATTTTATAGAAATCAAAATAATTTACTTATACATAAATTTTGGAATGGTTCTTCTTGGAGTAATGAAGAAAATCTTGGGATAAGAATATCATCTTCACCATCAGCAGCATCATGGAAACAAAAGAATTTATGCGTCTTTTATAAAGGTGATGATAATGCACTTTATTATATGCAATGGGCTGGAATTTGGACCAATAGCATAAAAATAGGAGGAGAACTAAAGTTTAAACCTTCAGCTGTTTGTAGTGAAAAAAATAGAAGTAGAATAGATGTATTTGTTTGTGGCACTGATGATAATCTATATCAAATATCCACTTATTATAAATAAAAAGAACCCTAAAATATTTATTAAATAAAAGTTTAAAGCACTAATTTTTATAAGATTAGTGCTTTTTCTTTGCCTTAAAATTTTATATCCAAATCAAAAATATACTCTCGATAGATATGATTTTATATAAATTAGTTAAGTTCTTCAGATAAATTTTTAAGAGCTTCCCCTTGTACTCTATATACTGTCCATTCATCCATTGGTATTGCACCCATTTTCTTATAGAATTTTATTGATGATTCATTCCAATCAAGACACCACCAATCTAATCTTCCACAGTTACGTTCTACAGCAATTCTACCTAATGCTGAAAGTAGGCATTTTCCTAATCCTAATCCCCTCATTTCTGGTCTTATGTATAAGTCTTCTAGATATAAATTAGCTCTGCCTAAGAAAGTAGAAAAATTGTGGAAAAATAGCGCAAATCCAACTGGCTCATTATTATATTCCCCGATAATAACTTCAGCCTGTTTTCTTACAAACAAAGATTCATGTAAAATCTCTTCTGTTGCAACTACTTCATGTAGTAATTTTTCATAATCTGCTAATTCTTTTATAAAATCAAGAATTAACTTATTATCCTTTTCTGTTGCAAACCTTATTTTAAAATTAGGTATTTTAGTTTCTAAATACTTGTCCATAACGTACCCCCATTTTTTTAGTCTATATAATAAACATTAGTTTGTTTTATATAATTTTACAAGTACTTCCTACTAATTATTGATGTTAAAACATTAATTTTATATTATTGAACTGAAAATGATAATATAATTATATAAATTATTCATATTAGGAGGTTTTTATGGCACAATGTCCAAATTGCAAAAATAAAATACCCTTTAAAAGAATATTGTTTTTGACATCTTTTACTAGGATTCAATGTAAATCTTGTGGAAAATATCTTGTTTGCAACCAATTACGTGGTAGTTTAATTGGAGGAATTGGTGGTGGAGTTGGAGCTTTAATACTTTTATATGCACTTAAAAGTTTCCTAAGTAAAACATTTGGAATTAAAAATATTGTTTTAATAATACTTTGGATAGTTTCATTAATTATTGTATCTTATTATTTTACAAAACTTGAATTAGATGAATATAATTTTCTCTAATTTATATATCTATCACAAAAGGGAGTTTACTAGTTAAGAGTTAAGAGTGAATAGTTGTGGATATTATTAAATCTGAAAAAATAAAACTTCTAAGTAATTGATTATCCAAAGTTCTAGTCCCATAACAAGAGGGACAGACGCGTTTTGAGCTATTTTATTATACTTTAGTTTTGATACTTTTATTGATTTTTGTTTTTCTACAATAGTACTCAAAGTCGGTCCCAACACCTTAGTTTTAGCAAAACACCTAAACAATCAAGACCTTACAGTATTAGCTCCATCACAAGAGGGACAGGCTCACTTATGGCTATTTTCTTCGCTTAAACTGTAGATTCCACAATTGCTCTATTTCCACAATAAAATAAGCAAAGAACCAGTACCACTATTTTAGTTTTAGTAAAACTTTTAAACACGTAATTTACTAAAGTTCCACTTCCATCACAAATGGGACTTTATCAATTAAGAGTTAAGAGTTAATAATTAATAGTTATGGTTATTACTAATCACTTTGTTCCTAGTAATACTAAACGTATTTTTTAAATCTAACTAAGTAATAAATTATGGTCTTGGCTCCATAACAAATGGGACAGGCACGGTAAGTTTATTTTCTTCGTTAACACTTGATACTCTTCTAACTTTATACTTATATCTAAAAATTCAAAGCCAGTCCCGAACAACTACGCTACATAGTAGCTACCTGGGGACTGGCTAACTTTTTTTATTTATAGCAATTAAATTTAAAGAGCTACTATCTATTTTATAGAACTACATTAGTCGTGCCTGTCCCATTTGTTACGGCTGTACATTTTGAATATAGTTTTAGTTTGTTTTGTCTCTAAACCTCAATTTTTACTCCCTTAAGTTGAAAGAAACTGGACTAATCCAGTTTCCTCATTAACTTTTAACTATTAATTTTTAACTATTTAAATCGTATTCACGTAACAAGACAAGTAAAGAACCAGTACCTACTACATTAACTTTAGCAAAGTACCTAAACAATCAAGTCCTTACAGTATTAGCTCCATCATAAGAGGGACAGGTTCACTTACGGCTATTTTCTTCGCTTAAACTGTAGATTCCACAATTGCTCTATTTCCACAATAAAATAAGTAAAGAACCAGTACCTGATAGAAACGCCGCTTTGCAGCTCAAGTACTGGTTCTTTGCTCGGTAATTTATTTTATCTAACCTTTTTATTGAGTACTAAAGATTTTTATGGTGGTACAACTAAATGAACCTGTCCTTTTTGTTACGGCTGCACATTTTGAGTTTAGCTTTAGTTATATTTATATCAACTCAAAATTTATTATATCTGATTCATATTATTCTTAAATATATCACCTAATTTTACACATGGTAAGTGGAAATTTAAATTAGTCTTTTATTAAAAATTGAATTAGAAAGTCTTATGAAGTTATATTTTATTTTCATGACCTGACCCCAAGGACGGGGTCAGCGACTGCCTAGACAGGACGTCGATTCAGCCGTTTAGTCTTGAAAATTAAATAATAAATTCATTAGAATTTCTTTTCCATTTTTCTAAATAGCGCTTTAAATTTTCACTTACCCTAAACCAATATTTTTAAATTACAAATAAACTTATCAACAATTTAAATTAAAATTTCAATAAATTGTTGATAAGTTTGTGTTTTTATATTTTATTTGTGTATAACTTTTATTTTTTCCACAGAAAAAACAGAGCAATTTTGCTCTGTTTTAATTTACGCATATAAATATTTATTAATTTATTTGATTATGCTTTATATGGATATATATTATTTTCAACTACTTGTAAGGTTTTTATATCTTTTTCTTTTATAAACCCTTTAGTATTCTTATTTTCTCCTGGGATTATAACTTTTACTTCATACCATATTATATTATAAACTTCACAGCAATCTAATATCTCTAAATTAGTATCTTTTTCTAAATCTCTTAATTTAGGCATATTTATAATTGGAGCAATGTATAGCTCTGTTTTGTTTATAGTTTTTCCATGATATGAGCTTATAGGAATATATGATATTTCAACACTACCACTTTCCTTTTCAAACGCCTTTAGTTTACCTTTAAGTTCGTTATTTATTTTAGCTAAAACCCTTAATCTAGTACTTTCTTTATTTAGCTTTAACGTAAGATTATATGAATAAATTATTAGTCCCCCAAATAAAATTAAAGCTAACAATAAAATAAATCTCAATATTACTGCCCCCTAATAAATATTACTATAATATGTAATTTATTATATGTATACTTATTAAGGTTTATGCTTTTGCTATTTTATTTTTTCTATAAGCTCGTTATATTCAGCTATAAATATATCAACTAGCTTTTTCATTTCTTCATGATCTTTTAAAGAATGTTCATCATGAACACCTACAACTTTCATATTAGCAGCTTTTGCACCTTTTACTGCTGGAAGTATATCTTCAAATACTAAACATTCCTCAGGTTTTACTCCTAATCTTTCTGCAGTTAAAAGATATACGTCCGGGAAGTCTTTTCCTCTACTAACCTCATTTGTTGTAGTTATAACATCAAAATATTCATAAATACCATTGGCTTTTAAGCAAGCTTCTAGAAGGCTTGTACTATTGCTAGTGGCCAATGCTATCTTTATATTATTTTTCTTTAATATCTTAAAAAATTCCTCTACTCCACACTTAAGCTTTACGTTTGTTTCATACTCTGTATAAGCCATATCATTCCAGTGTTTTTTTATTTCTTCTACTGTATAAGGAAGTTCAAATTTATCTTTAAAGTATATAGCTACTTCATTATAGCTTAAATGTGCTATATCATCTTTTAAGTTTTCTGGTTTCTCTAATTTATGGTCTCCTAAGTAATCTATATCAATTTTATCCCATACCCACATAGAATCTACAATAGTTCCATCCATATCAAATATTGCCGCTTTTATATTAGTTAACATAACGCTCACCTCTTTAGTTTATAAATTATTTTTATCTATTAATGATTAATTTATTAATATACATATATTCAGTATATCAGAAAAGAAGAGAGTCTTGAAATAGTTTTTATCCTTAAGACTCTCTTTACTCTTTAAAGGGCAATATGATTATTTATTAAAACTTCTATGAAATATATTGGTTTTATCATGATTTAAAAAGTCTTTTAGAACCTTTATATCTAAATCCTTTAATATCTCTTGCATTTTTTCACTTTGAGTTGCTACTTTAAACTCTGCATCTTCCGCACATTCGTTTACCATTTTTGTTCCTTCTTCCATTTTTAAAATGGCTTTTGGTCCACCTACACATCCCCCAACGCAACCCATACCTTCTATAAAGTTACCATGTATTTCTCCACTGATTACCTTATTTAATAGAGCTTTACATTCCTTGACCCCATTACCCTGTACTTCTGTAAGATTTTCATATTTGTTAGGGAATAATAGCTCTACTGCCTCTTTTATAGCAATAGATACACCACCAGTTCTTGCATAAAGCCTTCCACCTCTTGAAGCATATTCTATCGTTGGAGTTTCAGAAAGTTTAGATGGGTCCACATCTAAAGCATCAAAAATTTCTTGTACTTCTTGGAATGTTAACACAAAATCGATATCTCCCAATAAATCTGGTTCTTTTGCTTCAGATTTTTTTGCTATACATGGCCCTACAAAAACTACTTTAACATCTGGATTCAATTTTTTCATTACTCTTCCTGCTGCTATCATTGGAGACACCGATGGAGAAACATGTTTTATCAAATCTCCATATACTTTTTTAATCATTGCTACCCACATAGGACAACAACAAGATGTTATCATAAAGTCATCTTCATTTTTTACCATTGCATCAAACTCTACTGCTTCTTTTAAGGTCAGCATATCTGCAAAAAATGCTACTTCTACCATGTCTGTAAATCCTATATTTTTAAAAGCAGTTCTCATCTTATTTAAATTAGCACCATTAAATTGATTTGCTATAGCTGGTGCAACTGCTGCTATAACAGGTTTATCACTATTTATAAGTTCAAATAATGGTAAGAACTGAACTTTATCAACTATATTACCACTTTTACAAGCATCAACACACTTACCACAATCAGTACAACGCTCTACATCAATATATCTTCCTGTGTTTTCTTCATTCATCAAAATTGCATCAAATGGACAAGAAGCTTCACAAGCACCTTCCCCCTGCGCACAACTTTCACAGGTACTGTTTATCTTAGTTACTATCTTTTCTTTACCTGTATATTTTTTTATTTCATCCTTTAATTTTGCTGCAAAGTCCTCACTATATCCTAAATCAACACTACATAAACTTGATAATTGTCTACATAATTTTTCTTTATCTTCATTTTCATTTTCTAATAGTTCGTTTATTTTTGTCTCAAAAACACCATTTTTATAAGCTAATATTAAATCCTTAAAATATTCACTATAATTCCTATTCATAACAGTTCTCAACCCCTTTTATTTCTTATTTATCTTTAAATATAACATAAATTATTTTTTATTTAATCACTATTTAGTTTTTACATTTACTGACCTTTTATACCTAGATGTATATAACACATATTTATATATTTAATTATATAGGGAAATAAGTTCCAATTTAACTTTATTTAATAACTTTAAAATATTTTTATATAAAATGTAGTGCTAAATTTTAAGTGATTTAGGGTATGTCTCACTATTTTGAGTATCCAAATTTTGAAATGAATAAGTTTAAAAATCAATTTTGAACCCTATAAATAAAAAAAACCTTAACAAAAAGTGACCAAAATTGTGATCACTTCCTGTTAAGGTTAATTATTCATTTATTATTTATTTTATAAATAAAAAGAGAGTTGCCTATGCAACTCTCTTGGTCGGGGTGACAGGGATTGAACCTGCGACCTCATGGTCCCAAACCACGCGCGCTCCCATCTGCGCCACACCCCGGCGACAAGATTTATTATAGTACAAACCTTTTTTTGTGTCAACATCTTTTTTAAATTTTTTTCATTTTTTTAATGTTATTTTGAAAATCTTATAAAAAACTAGCTTTATCCATTATTACTAAAGCCCCACCCCATAAAACTAAAACTAAAGATAATATATTAATAGTTAAATAAACTTTGCTTTTAATGGTTTTAATTTCCTCATTAATATATTTAGTTATACTTTCAATTAATTCAATAACTCCAATTGTCATAAGAATAGCTAACACTATGCAATATATATAAATTAATAATCTATTGCTATTATAAGCATCAATTCTACCACCTACAATATTAATAATTAAAATCAAAATCATTGTTGCCATTGGTTTTATATTACTATTTTTATTACATATCTTCTCCATAATAACTCCCCCAGTATTTTCTTATATATTATCAATTGCTAAGCAAAGAACTATCCCAAAGTTCTAGCACCATCACAAATGGAACTTTGCTAGTTAAAAGTTAAGAGTGAATGGTTAACAGTTGAGGATATTACTACTCACTTCGTTCCTAGTAATTCTCAACGTATCTTTTTTAGGACCGGCTTTGATTACTTTAAATTTTATTGATAACCTTATGATTTTACTTTGAAAATAACTTATGGAAAATATATTTTGCTACGCCTGTCCTTCTTGTTATGGCTGCACATTTTGAATTTAGCTTTTATTAGATTTATATCTTTAACCAAAATTTATTCTTTTCAATTAAAAAGGAACTGTTAGTCTAATTTCTACATCAATTCATAATGTCTTAACTATTATTTTTTTAATTGTCCTTTGTTCATTGTCAATTTTTCAAAACTTTCTACCTTAACTGAACAAGCCACTATCCCGCGTTATGCCTCCATCACAAGAGGGACAGACGCGTTTTGGGCTATTTTATTATACTTTAGTTTTGATGCTTTTATTGATTTTTGTTTTTCTACAATAGTACTCAAAGTCGGTCCCAACACCTTAGTTTTAGCAAAATACCTAAACAATCAAGTCCTTACAGTATTAGCTCCATCACAAGAGGAACTTTATCAATTAAGAGTTAAAAGTTAATAATTAATAGTTATGGTTATTACTAATCACTTCGTTCCTAGTAATTCTCAACGTATTTTTTTAAATCATTTTTAGAAAGTGGTTACCACTTTCATCCTGAATTCTTAATTCATAATTCTTAACCCTTAATTTTTTTTAATTGTCCATTGTCAAATGTCAATTTTTCAAACTATTAATTTTCTAATGCTCTTAATTAAATTTCTATTTTATATCAATTCGCCTTACCCCTTTTTAAATCCTTTTTTAAATCAAATATGTAACTAAAAGTAAATTTTCATCATCTAAGTTTATTGGTTATGTTACTATATTATTCATGTTTTACCGTTTTTAACATATTTGCTGTAAACTTAGTAATCCCAACTAGTTTACTAGGATTATTCAAATTTCTGTTTTTTCTGTTTATTTGTAAAGTTATCCATCATTGCCTTTTCATACGTTTACGTGAAATAGTTCCCTGTGTACAGGCTTTCCTTTTTATTCTATACTTTACTCATTAAATAGGACTCACAACATAATGTGAATAAAATCCAAAAATAAATATCATATTGTCCTATTAGTCACAGGGGGAGTGAACAACATGAAATTTAAAATAATAAGTATTTTATTATCGGCATCATTATGCACGGGACTAGGAATTAAATATGCCCATACAGATAATGATGTAATAAACGATGCGAAAACCGCTATTAAAGAAACTATTTCTAAAGATACAGAAAAGAAAACACCTGAAATACAAGGTTCAAATAGTAACAACTCAGAAGCTACTACTGAACCTACTAAAGTAGATACTAACAATTCTACTGCTTTAAATAACAATTCTTCAAATAGCAATTCAACTGAAACTGCTACAGTACCAGTTGATAATAGTAAGCCTGATGTTAAACCACCTACAAATAATGAATCAGGTAATAAAGAAGAATCCGTTCCAACACCGGAACCTACACCTACTCCAGAAGAAACACCATCAGAAGATAATTCTAACTATGAAAGCGCATCAAATAGTAATCCTAGTGGATTGCCTAGCATACCTAAAAACTATTCAGTTGAATACTTAACAGCTGTTGAAAATAGAGTTTTAGAACTTTGTAATGTAGAGCGTCAAAAGGCAGGATTATCTCCATTATCGATGGACGAAACTATGAGAAGTGCTGCTAGATATAAAGCTGAAGAAATGCTTCAATACGGCTATTTTGATCATACTTCACCTTATACCGGAGGCCCCTTCGATTTATTAAATAAATTTGGAGTTAGCTACGGTACTGCTGGTGAAAACATTCAAACTAGTACAGGCTATGATAAAGCATCAGTTACTGCTGAATATCTTGTAAACAACTGGATGAATTCTGCAGGTCATAGAGCAAACATATTAAATGGAAGTTTTAATAGAATGGGTGTAGGTGTTGTATTTTCGCCTAACGGAAACATTGCTTATGAATCACAATTATTTGCAGATTAAAGTATATTAAAAAAGGATGTCTAAACTTTAGACATCCTTTTTTCTTTAGGCCTATACTGCCTTTTCTTCAACCACTACTTTACTATCCTTTTTATTATCCTTTACTCCCAAAATAAAGATTATCGTAAATACACCCATTACCACAGGATAATATGTATATTTCAATATAGCAAACGGTGATAGCGCTGATAATGCTGCTGCTGACAATAACTGTGCTCCATAAGGTATTAAACTTTGTATAACACAAGAAAATACATCTAAAAGCGTTGCCACCCTGCTAGAATCTAAATCGTATGTTTCTGATATTTCTTTTGCCATAGGTCCAACAGTAACTATAGATATAGTATTGTTTGCTGTAAATAAATTTACTATACTTACTAAAATAGCAATACCTAGTTCTGCACCTCTTTTTGACTTTATCTTAGATGCTATAAAAGAAATTATAAATTCAATTCCACCGTTATCTTTTATGATTTCAACTATACCGCCAATAAGTATAGACACTATTATAAGTTCTCCCATATTTAAAGCTCCAGTTGCTATAGAATCAACTAACAACTTTAAAGTCATATCTTTAGTTATAAATCCTATTACTGCTGATATCACAACTCCACCAGTTAATACAGTTATTACGTTTACTCCCATAAGTGCTGATGCTAATACAAATATATATGGAATTACTTTAATAATTTGATATTCATATACTCCGCCTATATTGGCAGTTTTACCAAGAGTAAGTATAACTAATATAGCCATAGTTACAATTGCTGATGGAAGTGTTATTTTAAAATTCACCTTAAATTTGTCCTTTAAATCTGCATTTTGAGTCTTAGCTGCGGCTATTGTAGTATCTGATATCATAGATAAGTTATCGCCTAATATAGATGCTCCTACAACTGCACCAACAATTAATCCAAGTGATATTCCAGTTTTCTCACTTATTCCCAAAGCTATTGGAACAAAAGCTGCTATAGTTCCCATTGAAGTACCTATTGAAGTAGATATGAATCCTGCCATTAAGAAAATTCCTGGAACTAATAAAAATGATGGTAAAAAATTTATACCTAAGTTAACAGTAGATTCTACAGCACCCATTGATTTTGCTGTTTCCCCAAAAGCTCCTGCTAATATAAATATTAAACACATCATTATTATGTCTGGATTGCCTCCACCTTTGCAAAAACTAATTACCTTATCATCAAAGGTTCGTTCTCTGTTTTGTATTAATGCAACTATTGAAGCTATTAAAAATGGTACAACTACCGAAATAGCATAAAAATCTTTTAGTATTATAGCTACTCCAAAGTATATAACTATAAAAACTAAAAGTGGCATTAATGCAATTATTGATTTTTTCTTCATAATAATCCCCTCTCCCAATTCCACTTTTTTACCTTTATTTACCGTAAAATAATTATTTTTTTACAATAAATTAAGAGGGCATAACATCCCCTCCTAATTTATTGTAAACATAATAATACCTTTTTCTACAATTATTGTAAAAACCTATAGATAATTAAATATCTATAGGTTTTATATTAATGAAATTACTGAATTAAAATTTAAAAGTGAACAACTAATTATAATCTTTATATATTTTTTCAGTTTTTGATGTTTTATATGCTGACATTGTAAAAAATGCTAAAGCAAATAATATCATTATAAATAAGTTTATTATTATATCATTAAAAGGTACACCTTGCTGTAAATCTAATATTGAATCCATTGCCCATCTTGTAGGTGTAAAATAGGATATTTTATTTATAAAATTAGGGAATAAACTTACAGGAACAAAGCATCCACCTATCATTAGAAAAGTTATAATTACTATATTAGAAAGCATACTTGCTTCCTGTCTAGTTTCTGTTATTGATATGCAGAATGTTCCCATTGACACAGCTATTAATGTTACTAATAATAAGATTATTCCTAGCTGATAATAGTACATGCCTATTTCCAATTTCATAATGTATTTTAATCCCATCAATGATAATATAACCTGTATTAATATACTAAAAAAACTAGATAATATATTAGCTAAATAATATTGTGAACTTTTAATATCTGCTACAAATATTCTTGTATACATATTTTTTTGCTTATCTGAATTTATCAATTCTGCTCCAGACATAGCTCTAAAAAGCATGAACATTATTAAAAATCCCAAAAATACTTGTGTTTTTACATAATTACCTTTTAAATCATTTAAATTAAGCTTCTCTATTTTGATAGTTCCATTACTGTAATTTTCTAAAGCTTTAATATAACCATCATAATTTTTATCACTAGCTACTGCTAAATCTTTAAGATTTTTAATTTCTAAGTTTAAGGAGGTCTTAATACCTTTATTTAAATTTCCCATTTCATTTTCTTTAATATCTATATATGGTTTTTCTCCACTTAATAAATTATTTTCAAAACCTTTAGGTATAGTTATAGCAATATCTATGTCCCCTTGTGCAAAGGAGCTCTCTATATTAATATCACTATCTTCTTCAACATTTAACCCTTCATTATTTTTTATAGTGGATAGTATAGCCAAGGAACTTTTCGTATTATCTTCGTCTTTAACTACTGCATTCATATAACCAGATCCAGTACTAATATATTTTGATATGATTAGTAAAATAATAATTGGAGCTATTGTAGTTATGATAAAAGTCCCTTTATTTTTTAAAATTAAAATCCTTAAGTTATTTTTAAATAGAGCCCAAACTTTTTTCATTACTCCACACTCTCCTTTTTAACAAAAACAGTTAATAAAATTAATGCTATTACTGTTATACCTAAATTTAAAGCAACTGATATTGTTATTATAGAATTATCATGCAGGTATATCATTCTGAAAAATCCTCTATTTATCCATCTTAATGGTGATATATTTGTAGCTATTTGCATTACCGTTGGTAATTTATCTGGGAAAGCCAGATAGCTTCCGCCTAAAAAGCTCATTACAGGAAATATTACACGGTCTATAAAGGCAGCAGCATTACCATTCTCTTTAAATATTACGCCTAAAAAAGCTCCCATTGTAACTACCATTAAGTTTAAAGAAAGTAATATTAAAAATGATATTATTAAATTATTTCCCCAATTAGTTTTTAACACAAATATTGAAAATAAATATCCCGGTAACGTTATTATTATTGAAAGCATAAAATTTCCTATAATATTTGCAAGATAATACTTTTCTATTGAAAATTTTGTTAAAAGTATTCTATCTTTAACAGCTAACCTATCATCCCTTTGTATACCATACAATGAGAAGAATAATATATACATGCTCATTAACGTCAGTTCTGCTATTCCATAATAATCAAAGGATGTTGGACTTTGTGTTTTTTCTATCTTTTCAACATTTATATAATCCTCTTCTAAATTGTCATCTATAATATTTATAGCATTTTTATCATCTATTTTATAAACTTCTGTTATTGCATTAAATCTATTACTAGCTGTCTTAAATAATCCACTTACAATTCCTGATTCTATTTTATTTTTCTCATTTGAATATAGTTTTATGGTATTTCCATCTAAATAAATAAAGCTTCCTCTTGATTTCCTAACTATATCTTTTCCTTTATTTATACTATCTATTTTTTCAAAATAAATTATTTCAGTTCCCTTATTCTTTATTATTTCATCTAAAAGCTGATTACTTTCTTTACTTCCACTATCATCATTGTAATAAACAGTAAAATTTTCTATTTGTTTGCTAGTGTCAAATTCATTTATTAAAACAACTCCTATTAGTGTCATTAAAAATATAGAAAACAACATATTAAATAATAAATTTTTCGGGTATCTAATATGTCCTAAAAAAATCCTTTTTATAATTTTAAACATATAAATCACCTACTCTCTCAAACGTCTTCCAGTTAAACTTAAAAACACTGTTTCTAGATTTATATCTTCATAGCCAATATCCCTTATTTCAATTTTATTTGTTGTAAAATAGTTTATTATTTTATCTAAATTATTTATTTCTTTTTCAGTATTTATAGTTATTTCATTTTCATCTATAATTACATCAGTAACACCTTTTATATTTTTAATTTCTTTTTCATCTATGGTTTCAAAATTATCAATTCTAAGAATTAAACTTTTCTTATCTGAAACTATACTTTTTAATTCTTCCTTACTACCTTCAACAATAACCTTACCATTATCCATAATAGCTATCTTACTACATATCTCTTCTACCTCTTCCATATAGTGAGTGGTATATATTACTGTGGTTCCTTTTTCATTTAACTTTTTAACTGATTGCAATATATGATTTCTTGATTGTGGATCTATTCCTACAGTAGGTTCATCCATAATAACTATCTTAGGATTATGAACAATTCCACAGGCTATATTTAACCTTCTTAACATACCACCTGAAAAATCTGATGCCCTTTTGTCTTTCATATCTAAAAGTCCTGTAAACTCTAAAGCTTTTTTTACACATTCTTCTAGTTCATTTCCTTTTAATCCATAAAGACTACCAAAAAATTTTACATTTTCATAAGCACTATATTCATTGTAAAGAGCTACTTGTTGTGGCACTAAACCTAAATATTTTCTTGCAGATTTATCTTTAATACTTAACGTTTCTCCTAAAATTTTAATTTCTCCATAAGATGAATTTAAAATCCCGCATATTATATTTATAGTTGTACTTTTTCCTGCCCCATTTGGACCTAAAAGCCCATATATTTCTCCTTCTTCAATAGATAGTGAAATATTATCTACTGCTAAAAAATCTTTATATCTTTTAGTTAGGTTTTGTATTTCTATAGCTTTCATATATAAACACTCCTTATATCTCCTCAATCATTATCTTCTTAATTCTATTGTATAGAAAAACCTTCTCCAAATAACGTGGAGAAGGTCATAATCTTTATGTGACTTTAGTCATATCGTTAAAGTATTTACGCTTTGCTCATAATAATATTAAACATATTTTTAAACCTAGTTCTGCTAAAAAACCTAAGAAAGCAATCACCCAAAGTTCTACCTCCATAACAAGAGGAACTTTTCTAGTTAAGAGTTAATAGTTATGGTTATTACTACTTACTTCGTTCCTAGTAATACTAAACGTATTTTTAAACCTAGTTTTGCTAAAAAATCTAAGAAAGCAATCACCCAAAGTTCTATATCCATCACAAGAGGGACAGACGCGTAATTGGCTACTTTGCTATACTTTAGTATAGATGCTTTTGTTGATTTTAATTTCTCTCCAATGGTACTCGAAGTCGGTCCCAAACACGTAAACAAGCAATTACCCCTAGCGTTGGCTCCATCACAAATGGGACAGGCACGATAAGTTTATTTTCTTCGCTAACACTTGATGCTCTCCTAAATTTATATTACTAACACAATAAATCGAAGCCATTCCCAAACAATTTCAAAGAAAGTGGTGTCCACTTTCCTCCTAAACTATTAACTATTACTTCTTAACTCTTAACTATTTTAAGGGGGACTGGCTAACTTTTTTATTTATGGCAATTAAATTTAAAGAGCTATTCTCTGTTTTATGGGTATACATCTTTCGTGCCTGTCCCATTTGTTACGGCTGTACATTTTGAATATAGTTTTAGTTTGTTTTGTCTCTAAAACTCAATTTTTACTCCCTTAAGTTGAAAGAAACTGGATTAATACAGTTTCATCCACAACTCTTAACTCTTACCTTTTAACTCTTAACTAACTACAATTATATTTTTTTAAAACTAATAACAAAGGTTTAATTAATAAATTTGAATTAAAACTTATATATTTATAAGTTTCCTTTTAAATAATATATAGCTATTTGAGTTCTATGTTGCAATCCTGTTTTATTGAGTATTGATGATATATAATTTTTTACTGTTCCTTCTGTTATATATAAATTTGATGATATTTCTTTATTACTAAGTCCTTGTGATATTAATTTTATTATTTCTATTTCTCTTTGAGTAAATAGTTCTTTATCTAATTTTATTTCACTTTTATTTTGAAAATTACACTTTAATCGTTCTAGTACATTATCTTGTATTACAGAATTGCCTTTATGAACCATTTTTATAGTGTTTATAATTTCATTTGGTGCATTATTTTTTAATATATACCCCTTTGCCCCAAACTTTAATGCATTATCTATATATTCATCCTCATCAAAAGTTGTAAGTATAACCACCTTTGTGTTAGTTCTTTCTGTTATCTCCTTTGTAGCTTCAACTCCATTTAATACTGGCATCCTTACATCTAAAAGCGCTATATCAACATTATTTGTCAAAATATAATTAACTGCTTCTTTGCCATTTTCAAAAGCCTCTAATACATCTAATTCTTTATCTGCACTTAATATTATTTTTAAACTTTCTCTTATAAGTAAATCATCATCTGCAATAATTAATTTAATCATAACTTCCCCCTCTAGCTTACTTTAGTTAAGAGTTACTACTATTAACTAACTATAGTTTCTATTGGCATTAATAATATTATTTCAAAACCTTTATAACTATTTATTATACATTTCCCATTTAACTCCATCGCTTCTTGTTCTATACTATTTAATCCTATTCCTTTTTTAAACTTTAAATTTCCTATGCCATCATCAGCTATTTGAAGTTTAATTAGCTTATTAAACACTTCTATTTTTACAGTTATATGATTACCTTCAGAGTATTTTAATGAATTTGTAGAACTTTCCATTATAACATCCAAAAAGAGCATCCATTGTTTTTTACTTATCTTTTCCATATCCCCTTTATGAATTACATTAAATGTGAAGTTAGTATTCTGTGTTTTTTCATTTAAAATTAATTTAATCCTATTTATACCTATTTGCTCATCAGTAGGATTTATTTCTCTTAAAATTTTTCTTATATCGTCCATACCTCGCCTTAATACACCAATAGTTCCATCTATCATTTCCTTACCTTTATCCATATCACTGTTTAATACAATTTTACACGCCTCTAACTGCAAAAGACTTCCAGCTATAGTATGGCCTACTTTATCATGAACTTTTTTAGATAACTCATTTCTTTCTTTTAGTTTATAAGTATATATTGCCTGTTTTCTATACTTACTTTGTTTCTTTAATTTTAGATTCAACTCGTCGATAGTCTTTCGTTGCATCTCTATCTTTAATGGTAAATCATAATTAATAAAATTTAATTCCCAATATACTCTATAATAAATAAAATATATAGCTATAAAAATAAACAAAGAAAAAAAATCAATATCTATTTTTAAAAATACTACTATACTCCAAATTAAAATTAGCAAGAAAGCATTAGGCAACTTAATTAAATATAAAAATTCAATTAAATTTATAAAGAAAAATATTATTGCTAATGGCATTACTGTAATTGAAATTATAAAAGATATTATAATCCCTGATACTAATAATAATTTTTCTATATTGTCTTTAAATAAATGCACACTAAAATTAATTATTAAACATAGTAAAAAATATGCAACTACATATAACGCTGGGATTTTTCCTTGTATAGACTTAGTAACTATAAATATTAACGCTAAAATTTTAATATAAATATTATAATCATTTATCTTTTTCATACTACACCTTTTCCTATTTTTAATAGTAACTTTATTATTAATTCTTTATTTATTGTTCCCTTTCCTCTATAGGGAAACAAGCTCCAATTTAAATTTATTCAATAACTTTAAAATATTTTCATACAAAATGTAGTGTTGAATTCTAAGCGATTCAGAGCATGTCTCACTATTTTGGGTATCCAAGTTTTGGAATGGATAATTTTAAAAGTCAACTTGGAACTCTATATAACTTTTTAATCTTAAACTTATTATTTATCAACTTACTTTTTGCTTAAATTGTTTTATTTTCTTGAATATACATAAGTTCAATGATATTATTTATTTAATTCTAAGGTATATTATATATTTTATATTAATAATATACTTTATTAGGTATATTATTAATATAAAGTACAAATATAGTTAGTTAAGAACTATTAACTCTTAACTAAAATAATCTGTTAGTTATTGAAAAAATATTAATTTGTGTTTTCTCATTTGATAAATGAATAAGTTTAAGATTTAATTTGCAATCCTATATTATAGGGAAACAAGCTCCAATTTAAATTTATTCAACACTCTTAAAATATTTTCATACAAGATGAAGTGTTGAATTCTAAGTAATTCAGAGCATGTCTCACTATTTTAGGTATTCAAGTTTTGGAATAAGTAGTTTTAAAAGTCAACTTGAAACTCTATAAATAGACTATTTTAAAATTAAATTATTTGAGAGAATACAAATACTTTGATGGCAAAATTTATGTTTTTATAGAATTGTAATTTAGAAATGGAGGTTTTGTTTATGGATATAAAAGAACTTGTTGATATTCAACGTAATTATTTTCTTAACGGTAGTACTCTTACTACTCAATTTAGATTAACTCAATTAAATAAATTAAAAGTTATTTTGCAAAATAATGAGCAGTTGATATTAGACGCTCTTTATAAAGATTTAAAGAAATCTAATTTTGAAGGGTACGCAACAGAGCTTGGCATTGTTTTTGAAGAACTTAATCACACTATAAAAAACTTAAAAAACTGGATGCAAGCTACAAAGGTAAAATCACAACTAGCTCATTTTCCTGCTAAATGTTTTACTTATCCAGAGCCATATGGCGTCACACTTATAATATCGCCTTGGAACTATCCATTTCAACTTTCACTAGCTCCACTAATAGGTGCTATTGCTGCAGGCAACACAGTTATTTTAAAGCCATCTCAAAAAAGTCTTAACACATCTAAAGTTCTTACAAAACTTTTATGTGAAAATTTCCCTAGAGAACTTATTTCTGTTGTTAATGGTGGTAGAGATGCTAATTCAGAACTACTAAACCAAAAATTTGATTATATTTTCTTCACAGGTAGTGTTCCTGTTGGAAAAGTGGTTATGGAAGCAGCCTCCAAAAACCTTACTCCTGTAACACTTGAGTTAGGCGGAAAAAGTCCTTGTATTGTAGATAAGACAGCTGATTTAAAATTAACAGCTAAAAGACTTGTTTGGGGCAAATTTTTAAATGCTGGTCAAACTTGTGTAGCTCCAGATTATCTATATGTCCATAGTTCTGTAAAAGAAGATTTAATAAAATATATGAAACATTATATTAATAAATTTTATGGACCAGATTTTAAAAATTCAAAAGACTATCCTAGAATAATTGATGAAAAAGCTTTTGATAGATTAGTAAAATATTTAAACTGCGGTAAAATTGAATTTGGTGGTGAAATTGACCGTGATGAGCTTTATATATCACCAACAATTTTAAATGATATAACCTTTAATAATACTGTAATGAACGATGAAATATTTGGACCTATTTTACCAGTAATTGAATTTGATACTTTAGATGAAGTTATTGCTGTTGTAAACTATAGACCAAAACCACTTGCATTATATTTTTTCTCTAAAGATGAAAAAAATATATCTAAAATACTACAAAGAACAACCTCTGGAGGAGTTTGTATAAATGAAACTATAGTTCATGTAGCCTCTTTATATTTACCTTTTGGAGGTGTTGGTGAAAGCGGAATGGGAAAATATCATGGAATGAATAGTTTTGAAACTTTTTCTCATATAAAATCTATTGTGAAAAAAGATTTTGCTATGGATGTTCCACTAAGATATCCTCCTTTTACTTCAACAAAGTTTGCTAAATTAAAAAAGATATTTAAATAAATATTGATACAAAAAAACTATTAGTATATTCAAATTATATTAATAGTTTTTTTATTTATCAGTTGTGGTGTTTTTTAATCTCTTTAATTAAAAATAAACTGGATTCCAGTTTCACCCTAAACTATAAGCTTGTTTTCTATAATTTAAATAAATTTCTAATTTTATAGTATATAATAAAATTATTAAAGTTTTTCTATTCTTTTTTGAAGATGCTTTTAAAAACTCCTATTATGAATGTTTAAGTGTAGCAAAGGAGATTTTTTAATAAAATAATAATTTTAAAATGAGGTTTATATATATGTATGAATTTAAACAGTACAATTTAAATTTAGTAAGTGATTTTGAAATAAAAGTTTTTAAAGATAGGGAATGTGATATTGATTTAATTATTCCTTTAAATAATAGAACGTTAAATCTTATTCTAGATTCTGATAATATTGCCTCTAGAATTCAGTTTAATGAGGTAGAAAGTATCTTAATAAGACTACGTAAAGATGATAATAACATAGGAACTATCCACTTTTTAAAAGATAAAGGGATACATTCTACAATTTGTAACTTTGAAATTGATTATTTTTCTAAAAAGTTGTCTATACTAATTAATGAGTACACAGTTGAAATGAACTTTTTCAAAATCTAACCCCCCAAAAGCTAGGTAATTTAGAATTACCTAGCTTTCCCTTTTTATCACATTAAATTTCTAATGGTTTTAACTCTATCTCTTCTTCACCTTCTATATAAGATTTACCACCAACTTTTATAGCTATCTTTCCATTGGATATACTTCCTTTTGCTATAATTTCACTTGTATTCCCCATATACATACCTTGACGACAAATTATAGTTTTTTCTTCATGGCCCTTTAATTCATAAAAATTATTTTTAATTAAATAAGCAAGTAATGCCCCATTAGATGTTCCTGTTGCACTTTCTTCTGGTATTCCTACTGCTGGTGCAAAGTTTCTTACAATAAATCTTTCATTATTGTTACTATCTACTGCAAATGCATGAATTCCCACTACTTTTAGCTCTCTACTATAATTTATTAATAAATCATTATCTATTTTTATATTTTTTAAATCCTCTTCATTTTTAATAGGAATTAATATATCTCTAAGACCAGTAGAAACAATTTGTGGTTTTAAATTTTTAAATCCAATTTCATCTTCACATAAATTTAAGATTTTAGACAATATCTCTTTGTTTAAAGCCTCATCTGAAAATTGTGGTTCAGCTTGTGACATAACAACCTCTATTTCATCCTTTGAAATTACATCTACATCTAAAATTCCAGCCTTTGTCTTTTGTTTTAAAGAAACATTATTTTGTGGTAATAATCCCATTTTAGCCAATGTGAAAAATGTAGCTATTGTGGCATGCCCACATAACTCAACTTCTTCTGTAGGTGTAAAAAATTTAACCTCATAATCATAAACTTCTTTATTATTTTTTCTTTTTCTTTTATCCTTTGCTATTACAAATGCTGTTTCAGAAAAATTTAATTTTTTAGCTATAATTTGCATCTCTAATTCATTTATTTTCTCCCCATCTAAAACAACTCCAGCACAATTACCACCTTTACTATCCTTAGTAAAAGCATTTACCTTATAAACTTTTATCCCCATGTTTTTCACTCCCTATTTTAGTTTTGTATCCCATAAAATTTAGGATTATATTTTCTAGATTTATTATACTATAGACACATATTATAAAACTGTAAATTTTCAGTTGCCTACACTCTGGATTTATGTTACTATATTTCAAAATAATATCTATTGAATATAAAGTACATTTATTATTACTAAATAACAAGGGGTATATGCATATGAATAAGAACAATAAAAGTTTATTTAGGGCTATCTGTCAAATTACATGTTTTATATTAATGCTTATTACCTCAATATAGGGATTTTATCAAATATTATATTTAACCTCTATCATATCCGGTGCATTGAAAATACCAAATAGTATAAAATCTTATAAAAAGCTATAATTTAAAACATAAAAAAGGTCCATGATAAAACTAACAATGGTTTTATCATAGACCTTTTTTATTTTATTTTTTATAAATTGTTTTCAAGAAACATTTCTCCTATTTTGTAAACATCTCCTGCACCTACTGTTAGGATTAAATCTTCTTCTTTTGCATTTTCTTCTAAATAATCTACTATTTCTTCGAAACTATGAAAATTCTTAGCATCTATTCCTGTTTCTCTTATAGCATCACCTAGTTTATCTGAACTAACTATTCCTGTGTCTTTTTCACGGGCAGCATATATATCTGCAAGAATTAGATTTTTAGTTCCTTTAAAGCAATTTACAAAATCATCAAATAAAGTTATTGTTCTTGTATAAGTGTGTGGTTGGAAGATTACAAAAACATCTTTATGGGGATAGTTTTTTACAGCCTCTAATGTTGCTCTTATTTCTGTAGGATGATGTGCATAATCATCTACAACATTTATTCCATCTTTACATCCCTTAAATTCAAACCTTCTATGAGTCCCCCTAAAGTTAAATAATCCTTCAACTATTGACTCTTCACTAATATTTAATGCTAAAGAACTACAAATAACAGACATAGCATTTAACACATTGTGTTTTCCTGGAACGTTTAATTCTATAGAAAATAATTTTTCTTCATTTTTATAAACATCAAAAATTCCACAACCTAAATCATTATATTTAATATTTTTAGCTCTGTATTCACCATTTTCTATACCGAAACTCATTACATTACATTTAGCATATTTTATAACGTCTATAGCATTTTTATCATCAGCGTTTACAACTACATATCCATCATTAGGTATTATAGCAACAAATTTTTTGAAAGCTTCCTTTACGTGTTCTAGATCTCTATAGTAATCTAAATGGTCGGCTTCAACATTTAATATAACACCTATATATGGATAAAAATTCAAAAATGATTCTTTATATTCACAAGCTTCTGTTATAAAATATTCACTTTCTCCAACTCTTACATTTCCCTCTATAGCATCTAATTTTCCACCAACTAAAACAGTAGGGTCTATATTTTCTTTTAATCCAATATGGGCCATCATAGATGTAGTTGTAGTTTTTCCATGAGTTCCTGATATAGCAACGCCATATTTATGACCTTTCATAAGCAAACCTAAAAATTCGGCTCTGTTTAACATTTTAATTCCGTCATTTTTAGCTCTTATAAGTTCTGGATTATCTTCTGCTATAGCAGCTGTATAAACAACTAAATCTACTCCATCTAAATTTGAACTATTATGTCCAATAAATATTTTAGCACCTAGTTTTTCTAGTTTTTCTGTAATATAACTTTGTGATCTATCTGAACCGGATACCTTGTATTCATTTTTTATAAGTATTTCTGCAAGTCCGCTCATGCTCACTCCACCTATACCTATAAAATGTATTGTCATATTTTTATTATCTAAAAAATCAAAAGACATTAAAAACAACTCCTAACTATAAATATAAAAAATTTCCTAATATTAATTTAGTCTTACTCTTCTATCTTCGACACTATAAATTTTAAAATTTAAAATCTACATTATAATTATATACAAAAACCGTAAAAAAACACATCAAATTCGTTTTATATTAACAATACATCAAATTAGTATGGGGAGACAAGCTCTCATTTAAATTTATTCATCAAATTTTTATTATCACAAGATGAAAGTAAGTGCAAATATAGTTAGTTAATAATTAAGAGTTTAAAAAATTGACAATGGACATTTGACAATGGACAATTTTGGTTGAAACTGGACTGCCAGTTTCTTTGGAATTTAAGGGAGTAAAATCTGAGTTTGGGAGATTAAACTAACTGAAGACATATTCAAGGTTCGCAGCCGTAACAAGAAGGACAGGTTCATTTAGTTGTACCACCATAAAAAACTCTAGTACTCAATAAAAAGAATAGATAAAAAAATTACTGAGCAAAGAACCAGTACTTGAGCTGCAAAGCAGCATATCAGTTAGGTACTGGTTCTTTGCTTATTTTGTTATGGGAATACAGCAATTGTGGAATCTACAGTTTAAGCGAAGAAAATAGCCATAAGTGAACCTGTCCCTCTTGTGATGGAGGTAAAACTTTGAACGATTGCATACTTAGTTGAGGTAGAGGGTTTTAAAAATTGACAATGATGGAGGAAACTGGACTGCCAGTTTTTTTTGAATTTAAGGGAGTAATTTTTAATTTTGTGATATTAAATTAAACAAAAGCTATATTCAAAATTCGCAGCCGTAACAAGAAGGACAGGCGTACCAAAGTGAATTTTCCATAAGTTATTTTCACAGTGAAATCATAATGTTATCAATAAAACCTAAAGCAATCAAAGCCGGTCCTTAATATAGTTAAGAGTTAATAATTAAGAGTTTAGGAAGAATAAATTCTTAATTGAAGATATAAATCTAAATAAAGCTAAATTCAAAGTTCACAGCCATAACAAATGGGACAGGCACGAAAGATGTACACCCATAAAACAGAGGGTAGCTCTTTAAATTTAATTGCCATAAATAAAAAAAGTTAGCCAGTCCCCCTTAAAAGAGTTAAGAGTTAAGAAGTAATAGTTAATAGTTTAGGATGAAAGTGGTAACCACTTTCTTTTTAATCTATTAATATAATTTGCCTTGCAAATTTATATAAAAGTACGTTTAGCATTAATAGGAACGAAGTGACTAGTAATAACCATAACTGTTAACTATTCACTCTTAACTTTTAACTATCAAAGTTCCATTTGTGATGGAGTTGAAATTTTGGTGAATTGCTTACTTAGAAGCTTTACTTTTGCATATTTTAAAATGCGTTGTAACATTTTAACTTTTCTAATTTTTAAAATTAAATTTAATTTTAAAAATTGTGCAAAGTTTTAAACTTCTCTTTTATTAAATTTTCCTATTTTTCATAATAAAGCTTATACTTTAGCCATTTGTAATGATTAATTCAAATGTTTTAGGGCATGCTATATTTATATTACCATAAATATTTTGTTGAAAAATGTATAATTTTATTTTATATTATAATAGGTTTTTAATATATCTCTGCAGAGATGTTCAATAAAAATTGAATATAAATAATGGAGAATAGTGAATATGGATAAATTTATAGGTATTTTAGGAATAATTTCATTTTTACTAATTGCCTACCTGTTTTCATCGAATAGAAAGAAAATCGATTGGAAACTTGTAGGAATTGGTTTATCACTACAAGGAATTTTTGCCTTACTAGTGCTAAAAATTCCACTAGGACAAAGTTTCTTTGGATTTCTTAGTAAGATAATCGATAAACTTTTAGCCTTTACTGTTGAGGGAAGTACTTTCCTATTTGGAAATTTACTAGACACTCAATCTTTTGGTTTTATATTTGCATTTCAAGTATTACCTACAATAATATTCTTTTCTGCCCTTATGGCTATTTTATATCATCTAGGTATAATGCAAATCATAATTTCAGTATTTGCTAAAGGACTTGCTAAACTTTTAGGAACTAGTGGTGCAGAAACTATTTCTGCTGTTTCAAATATTTTCTTAAGTCAAAATGAAGCTCCACTTATAGTAAAACCTTACTTAAGCAAAATGACTAGATCTGAGTTATTTGCCGTAATGGTTGGTGGAATGGCTACTGTTGCTGGTAGTGTTATGGCTGGATATGTTGCAATGGGAGTTAGTGCTAGTCACTTACTTGCTGCAAGTGTTATGGCTGCTCCAGCAGGACTTGTAATGGCTAAGATTTTAATTCCAGAAACTGAGGAACCTGTAACTAAAGGTTCTGTTGAGTTAAAAGATGAAAAAACAGCTACAAACGTAATTGAAGCTGCATCTAACGGAGCAATGGAAGGTATTCAAATTGCTATAAACGTTGGTGGACTTTTAATTGCATTCGTTGCTTTAATTGCTCTTTTAAACTATATTTTAGGACTTGTAGGCGGTATTTTTGGTGCTGACTTCTTAAGCTTAAACTGGATTTTTGGTAAATTATTTGCTCCTATAGCATACTTAATGGGAGTTCCTGGTCAAGATATCAGCGTTGCTGGAAATCTTTTAGGACAAAAGGTTGTTTTAAACGAATTCGTTGCTTATAGTAACCTTTCACCATTAATAGCTAGTAATGCACTTTCACCAAAAACAGTTATAATCTTAACTTATGCTCTTTGCGGATTTGCAAACTTTAGTTCTATAGCTATACAAATAGGTTCTATAGGAAGTCTTGCTCCTGAGAAGAGAAGAGATGTTGCAAAACTTGGTTTAAGAGCTGTACTTGCTGGTTCTTTATCAGCATTTATGACTGCTACAATTGCAGGATTATTATCTTAATTAAATTAGTCAATCTTTTATAATATATAAATAAAAAGATAAACCTTAAATTATAGGTTTATCTTTTTTTATTGTATAAAATTTTTCCCATAAATTCCCTTTTTATTATAAAAAAATAGTCTAAATTTAATTATATAAATCTTAAATTATCTTAAATTAACATCTATAACTTTGTATAAGTTATTCTTCGACAGTATTTATTATTTCATAAAAAAACTGTAGAAATAAACTTATTTACATTTACTCATATTAATGAAAAAATATTAATATACTAATATTTGGAAGTTAGGAGTGGTACTTTGAAAAAGATTCAAACACTTAGGTTCCTTCAAATTTTTATTTTTTTCCCTCTCCTAATAGTTCTTGCAACATATAATATGAATCAAAGAGAGGAAATTTCTTTTATAATGTTATTTACATCTTACACAGTTTTTTATGAAATATTATTACTTAAAAAGCGTAAAAAATAAATAATAATCCTCCCATAAAAAACCCCTAGAAATTTCTTTCTAGGGGTGCTTAGGCATAATTAAATAAATAATCATCCTTATTAACTATTTTTTAGGTACTGTTTCCCAATCTTTTAGGAATTTTTCTATTCCTGCATCTGTTAATGGGTGTTTTGTCATTTGTAATAATACATTTAGTGGAACTGTAGCAATGTGAGCTCCTAATCTAGCTGCTTTTGTTGCATGGATAGGATTTCTTACACTTGCTGCTATTATTTCTGTTTCTATTCCGTGTATATCGAAAATATCAACGATTTCTTCTATTAAGTTCATTCCTTCCATTCCGATATCATCTAATCTTCCTAAGAATGGACTTACATAAGTTGCGCCAGCTCTAGCTGCAAGTAAAGCTTGTGCTGCTGAGAATATTAAAGTTACATTTGTTTTTATTCCTTTTGCACTTAAAACTTTAGTTGCTTTTAATCCTTCCTCTGTCATTGGAAGTTTTATAACTATGTTTTTGTGAATTTTAACAAGCTCTAATGCTTCGCTAACCATTCCTTCACATTCTAAGCTTATAACTTCTGCACTTATAGGACCATCAACTATTGATGTTATTTCTTTTATAACTTCTTTAAAATCTCTTCCTGACTTAGCTATTAAAGATGGGTTAGTTGTAACACCACATATTATACCCATATCATTAGCTCTTTTTATTTCTTCTGTTATAGCTGTATCTATAAATAATTTCATTTATTTAGTTCACACCTTTCATTCTTTAACAATATTATAATTTACATGGTAATTATATCACACTACATTATAATTGAAAATTCTTACTTTCCAATTGGCTTTTTATGCTTTTATAATTCCATTTTTGTACTCTGGAACTATGTCTGTTATATCCTTAGATAAACAATATTCTAAGTCATCTTCCAATCCTAGTTCTAGTATTCTTTTATAGTGTGTCGCTCCCTTTACAAAGGATGTTATATCTTTATTGTTATCATAAATATACAATGATGTTGTTGCTATATCTGTTAGTTTTACACTTATTTTTTCTTTTATTCTTGATATTATGTATCCACTTGTTATAAAGTCATCCATTGAAAATTGACCATATGTTCCTGCATTTATAAATACTACATCTTTGTTCTCTTTTACAATTTCATCAGCTACAGCTTGTCCGTTAATCATTGAAGCTATTATTATTCTTTCTGCACACTCTGCATTTTTTATTGCTTGTGTTCCATTAGTAGTTGTCATAATAACAGTCTTTCCTTCAATTACATCTTTAGTGTATTCTAACGGTGAATTTGAATAATCAAAGCCTTCTATTTTAAGTGCATTTCTTTCTCCACCTAAAATATATCTACTTCTATCATTTTTTGCAATTTCTATAGCCTCATCAACTTCTTTTACAGGGATTACTTTTTCACAGCCATTTTTAAGAGCTGTTACCATAACAGATGTTGCTCTTAAAACATCTATAACTACAACTGTTTTTCCCTCTATTTTTTCTTTTTTTATGTCACTTGCTGATATTATAATGTCTATGTTCATAAAAATAACTTCCTTTCATATGCTTTATTTACATATTTCTATATACCTTTTAAAATTACCTTTTTTTACACAACATTTATCTATAATTTTAAAACCTTGTGAGATTATATGATTATCCATATCTTCGAAGGTTATAATTATCATTTTCTTTGCAATTTTACGAGCTGTTTTTATAATATCCAACTGGTCTTTAAGTGTTGTTGGTGAAAATAGTCCGTAAGGAATATCTACAATTGCAACATCAAATTTTTCTTCTATATCATGCATGTTTCCAATTGTTATAACATCTTTATAACCAAAAAACTTAAGATTTTTCTTTGCATTTTGCCCTATAGCTCTGCTTATTTCATAACCTTTAATATTTAAATCAAGTGAGCTTGCTTCTATAACAACAGTTCCTATACCACAACAAGGGTCAACTAATTTACTTTCAAAATTGTTTTCAATTGCAATATTAACTATAGCTCTAGACATTCTCACACTTAATCCATTTGAGTACGAATATGGTTTTTCATCATGTATATGCCACTCATAATCATTCTTTTCATATTCACCAAATATCCATTTGTCACCTATCTTACTTACCCCTAAAAGCACTTTAGGAGACTGTAAATTAGGATATCCCTTTATAACAAATCCAACCTCTTTTAATGCATTAAGCCTTTTTTCATAAGATAATGGGTCCTTTTGTATGGCTTTCACATAACAAACTTTAAACTGTTCATAGGCTAACTTATCTTCAATAATTTTTTCAACTATTTCTTCTAAGGTATTTGCTGAATATATTATAGATATTTTTTCTTTGATAAAAGGACTTCTAGAAGGATTTACGCAGTTATTAGAAAAAATATATTTTTCCTTTGATATATCATTAAAAATGCACTTCATCTCTAAATTGCATAGTTCTTCTTCATATGTAGGATAATTGATAACGTAAAAATACTCTTTACTTTTATTTTTGTCTATTTCATTTTCCATAATTAAATCCATCATTTAAACACGTCCTTTTCACACCTTGATTGTAGTATTTTAATTTTATAAAGTCAATTAATATACCTTTATTTTCCTAAGTGGTTATTACTAGTCACTTCGTTCCTAGTAATTCTAAACGTATTTTTAAACCTAGTTCTGCTAACAAAATCTAAGTAAGTAATTCACCAAAATTTCAACTCCATCACAAATGGGACTTTTCTAGTTAAGAGTTAAGAATGAATAGTTAATAGTTGCGGTTATTACTACTTACTTCGCTACTAGTAATTCTAAACGTACTTTTATATAAATTTGCAAGGCAAATTATATGATTAAATTAAAAAGAAAGTGGTTTCCCACTTTCATACTGAACTATTAACTATCTTAAGGACCGGCTTTGATTACTTTAATTTTTATTGATAACTTTATGATTTCACTGTGAAAATAACTTATGGAAAATATATTTTGATTCGCCTGTCCTTCTTGTTACGGATATAAACTCTGAATATAGCTTTTGTTAGTTTAATCTCTCAAGCTTAGAATTTACTCCCCTAAATTAAAAAGAAACTGGCAGTCCAGTTTCCTCAAGAACTCTTAACTTTTAACTATTAACTCTTAACTAACTAAGCTCTAGTTTCCTCCAACATTGTCAAATGTCAATTGTCCATTGTCAATTCCTAATCCGATTGTCCATTGTCAATTTTTCAAAACTTTCTACCTCAACTAAATAAGCATCTATCCTAAGTTATACCTCCATCACAAGAGGGACAGGTTCATTTATGGCTACTTACTTCGATTAAACTGTAGATTCCACAATTACTGTATTTCCACAATAAAATAAGCAAAGAACCAGTACCTAACTGATATACTACTTTGCAGCTCAAGTACTGGTTCTTTGCCCTGTAATTTATTTTATCTAACCTTTTTATTGAGTACTAAAGTTTTTTATAGTGATACAATTAAATGAACCTGTTCTTCTTGTTATGGCTGTATACTTTGAATTTAACTTTTGTTTAATTTAATATCATAAAATTAGAATTTACTCCCTTTAATTCAAAGAAACTGGTAGTCCAGTTTCATCCTGAACTATTAACTTTTAACTATTAACTCTTAACTAACTAAACTCTAGTTTCCTCCATCATTGTCAATTCCTAACCCAATTGTCCATTGTCAATTTTTCAAAACCCTCTACCTCAACTAAGCAATCAACTTTTACACATTTGTTTTCATCTGTTTTTTAGGCTCTGTTGGGATAAAAATCGCAAATAAGATATATGCCAATAATCCACTTCCGTATACTGCAAAAAATACTGCAAAAAGCAAACGTACAATTTTAGGATCTACATCAAAATATTTAGCAATACCACCACAAACACCAGCAATCCATTTCCCTTTTTTAATTCTATATAATCTTTTTTTCATGAATATTTACCTTTCTATCATTGTTCTTCTGCCCTACGTCTAAGCCTATGACTAATTTTTCTCAATATATTTGAAACGTTTCAGTATAAAAACAGAAAGACAACCACATAGTAACAAGACTATACTACTTACTATCCGACTTTGGGCAGTAGCTTCAGTGTAACCAGAAACCCCAAATACTGCAGCAATAGGATAGAATGTTTTTAGGGTGTTTGACATACTCATGAATAGTCCAGCAAAAGAGTACATTTCAGTTAATACTAATGCAATCCAATAGCCTTTTTTCATATATGATACCAAGGCAATAATAGGCGAGATAGCAAGGAATATTCCAACACCTTGAAGAAAATATATTTTCAGAAAATATAAAACCATTCCTACCGATAAATCATAAAAATGTAATATTGCCTCAGTCAAAAATGCTATTGCAAATAGCAGTACATAAATGAAAATGCTGAATAAAAAAGTAATAATCATTTTTGTAGCAATTAACTTTGTTTCATTTACAGGAATAAGTAGCAAAGATTTTATAGTATCCTCATCTTCTTCACGACAAATCATATAACTTCCCAAAAGAGAAATGACTGCGGGAAGAACAAAAAATGTTGCCAAAGGCTGAGCCATAGTCATATACCATCCTGCACTGTCTATATCCCGTGAACCATTATACGTACCCCATCCCTGTATAAAAACAATAACAGCTACCATAACTGTTGCAAAAACTGCAATCCAAACAATATTTAAACGGCGAATCTTTTGGATTTCAGCCCAAAGTAATTTTCGCATTCTTTACACCTCACTTCTTTTCAATGCGATATTTGCAAAGAATACTGAAATAATATCCCAAATACAAATACAAAGAAACGCTAACGGAACGTTAATTGCTTGAACAATGCCCGGAATATCTACGATAACTCCCATACTGGATATGGGGTGTAGATACATATTTACAGGCATTATAAGAAATGCAAAAAAAACATAAACCAATGTTATACAAACTGGGAGAATATATCCTTTTTTCGATGATGCTATTGCTAAAATCGGCAACATTGCAAAAGCAGTAAAAAAACCACCCACTACACATTTTTTCAGCAAATAAAATACGCTCCCCCATTCAAATACAACATATCCCGAAAGTACACTAAACATAACAGAAGCTACGAATGTAATTAGCATGAAACAAATGGAGTAAACTAAAACCACAAAAAATTTACTAAAAAAGTATCCCATTTTGCTGATAGGAACAATCCAAAGTTGTTTTAACATATCATGCTGATTTTCTTCGTGCATAAGCATGGTACTAAGTATTCCCAAAGTAACAGGTAAGATAATGATAAGAGTAAAACCAAGTGCTGACCACCTATAATACTTTATCGGGTCAACACCTTTATTCCCAAAATAATTAAAATATAATAGTGCGAAAAACGGCATAATAAGAGCGGCTAACAACATGAGCCAAATAAGTTTATTGCGACGCAGTTTAAGAAATTCTGTTTGAATAAGGTTAAGCAATGCCCTCACCTCCTGTAATTTTTTTAAAGTAATCCTCTAAAGTATCATGACAAAGCATGGAACTAACAACAGTTATATTCTGCATTACAAGGGCTTTATTGATTTTTCCTATATCTAAAGTAGTGTCATAAAGTCGTAGTGTTTGATCATCTTGAACAGAATAATCTTTCAAATTGAATTCTCGTTCTAAAATTAGTGAAGCTTTCGGAATATCTGAAACTTGCAAAATGATATAGCTACGGTTTTTCTTTTCCAATTCGTTCATGCTACTTTCTTCTAAAAGAACACCGTGGTCAATAATTCCAATATCATCAGCCAATAATGCAATTTCCGAAAGAATGTGACTGGAAATAAGGATTGTTTTTCCATGCTCAATACTCAAATTTTTAATAAAATTTCTTACTTCTGCAATGCCAATAGGGTCAAGACCGTTTGTAGGTTCGTCCAAAATCAGTAGTTCTGGGTCGTGCATAATAGCATTTGCAATACCAAGACGCTGCTTCATTCCAAGAGAATACTTACTAAACAACTTTTTGTCTTTATAAGGTAATCCAACTATTTTTAATGCATTTTCAACTGCGTTTGGTGCAACTGTGCCTCGTAGTTTTGCAAAAATTTCTAAGTTTTCTGTTCCCGTTAAGTTTGGATAAAAACCTGGTGTTTCAATCATAGCACCGATACGGGGATATACTCGTTTTTCTCGACCTTTAATATTCTTTCCGAATACATCAACTTCGCCGGAAGTGATTGTAGTCAACCCCAAAATCATTTTCATAATAGTGGTTTTACCTGCTCCATTACGTCCTAATAATCCATAAATACGACCTTTTTTTACATGGAGGTTCACTGAATTAACTGCTGTCTGCTCTCCATAAATTTTCGTCAATTGTTTTGTTTCAATTATAAAATCATTCATATTAAAATCTCCTTACTTTCAATACCCTTGTTTTCGCAATATAATAACCGATATGACGGTAGAATCACTTACAATTAAAAGTATAAATCATCAACCTTGCCATAACCTTGCCGTAATCTTGTTCTTTCCTTGCTTTTAGGCACTTGAAAAGAAATAACAAGTCAAAGATTGTGCCTTGTTATTCACCCAAAAAAAGCCCTGTATAAGACAGAGCTATAGAGCTTTTGGTAAAATAATAGTAAATGTTGTAGAGCCTTTTAAAGTACTTTCAACGTCAATTGTCCCCTTATGAACAGATACAAGTTCTTTCGTGATAGACAATCCAAGTCCTGCTCCTGCAGTCATTCGAGATTTATCCCCTCGATACATTCTTTCAAAGATATGTGACAATTCATCCCTCGGTATACCTATTCCGTTATCCGAAACCTTTACCGTGACTTGCTTTTCATCTTCGTATAAATCAAAAACAAGTTTTGTGCCTTTACTATGAGCAATAACATTTTGAAAAAGGTTGTTCAAAATTCGAGTATAAGAATTTATATCAATTCGAGCAAGACATTCTGTTTCGGGAATATTAACTTCATAGTCAAAATTATTATTTTCTATAACAATAATCCAATCGGCAGCAATACTACGAGAAAGTTCGTTGACATCGCACACTTCAAAATGAAATAGTTGTTCTCTCGCATCTAGTTTTACCCATTCAAAAAGTCGTTCTGTAAACTCTTTTAAATTGTATGCTTTACCAATTGCAACTTCGATATATTCGTCCTTTTCTTTCCCCGTGACAATGTTTTTTTCTATCGCTTCCAAGTAACCTACAAGAGATGTCAACGGTGTTTTAACATCGTGAGAGAGACTTGTCATCAAGCGTTTATATGCCTGCTCAGATTGCCTTTGACTTATAAGTGTTACTTGCATATCTGTGGTAATTGCATTTAAGTCATAGCAAATTTGCCTTGTCATGTCATTTTCTCTTGTAAGTATTTTGCGGTTTAAATTTCCATCTTTAATGTCCGTTACAGCTTCTTGTATTACGCTGATTTGCTGTTTTGTTCTGTATAGTTTTAAACCAAGATAAAAAACAACGATTAGTAACATACCGGATAGAATTATAAAAAATTCAGCGATCCCCATTTCTAAGCCTCCCTATTAAAGCGATACCCAATGCCTCTGACAGTTTGAATATAAAAAGTATTATCGGAACTTGGTTCAATTTTCTTTCTGAGTTTGCTTATAAACGACATAATATTGCTACCATCAAAAGCATAGTCATCCTCCCAAACTTGTGTATAAATCTGTTTTTTTGTATAGACACGTCCTTTATTATTAGCTAAAAACAATAACAAATCAAATTCTTTTCCTGTTAAGTCAATTTGTTCATCGTTTACACAAACAATGCGATTATCTATATCTATTGTCATCCCTTTAAGGATTAAATGCCCTTTTTGTGTATTGGGTGTGTTGTTAAGTGTTGTAAAACGGCGTATAAGAGAGGTTACCCGTGCAGTCAATTCATTGATACTAAAGGGTTTCGTTAAATAATCGTCCGCACCTGTTCTCAGACCTATTATTTTATCTTCTTCGCTGTTTTTTGCAGTGAGCATTAAAACAGGCACATTGCTTATTTCTCTTACTCTTTTTAAGATACTAAATCCGTCTAAATCGGGTAACATCACATCAAGAATAATAAGAGAAAGCTTGTCTTTGTTTTCGTCCAAAGCTTTAAGTCCCACGCTACCGCTGAATGCTACGATAGTAGACATCTCTTCATTATCCAAACACTTCTTTATAAGTGAGCAGAGCTCTTTATCATCATCAATCATCAGTACGGTATTCATTATTTATCACTTTCCTTTTCTTTTTTCAATCTGCCATCAGTCCACTTCTCAGCATCTTTCAGTATCATCTAACTTCTTCCTTATAATCTAATATATTTTATTAATGAACCAATTCAAGTTTAAACAGATTTCTATATTGTAGGGTTATAAAATCATCTTTTAACTTATATCTTTATCAAGTGAAAAATTTTCACGAACTTTACACTCTCATTTTAGAATTAATTTACAATTGAGAATGGACAATGATGGAAACCTTCAATCTAAAATTGAAGCTGTTTATTATAGAACTTAAATTGCAAAGCAAATAAAAAAACATAATAATGTTTCAAATTTCATTGTCAACTGTCAATTGTGCATTGTCAATTTCTTTAAACTATTGATACTCTCAATTGAAATTAAAATTTATATTAATCAAAGCTGTTCCTAGAAAAGTTACGTTCAGTATTACTAGGAGTATATCGACTAGTAATTCTTAACTAAACATATTTGCACTTATTTTTCTCAACTGATAACAAAAATTTGATGAATAAATTTAAATTGGAGCTTGTTTCCCTATACATAAATTTAAAGTTCATTTTAGAGCCCCATATTTAGATTTTTTTAAAATTCTTTCCTTGATATAAATCTTTTTCTTTTAAATTATTGTCTATAGCATTTAAAACTTCCCACTTTTTAAGACTCCACATTGGTCCTATTAAAAGACTTCTTGGTGCATCCCCTGTTAATCTATGTACTACCATATCTTTTGGCAATAAGGTTATAGCTTCACAAATTAAATCTACATATTCTTCTTGTGTCATAAATTCAACCATACCATTTTCGTATAGTTTTTCTAATGGTGTATTTTTCATTACATGTAATAGGTGTAATTTTACCCCTTGTATACCGGTGTTAGAAATATATTTTATTGTATTTATCATATCTTCTCTTGTCTCTTTTGGTAGACCAAATATAATATGTGCTACTACATCAATATTTCTCTTTTTCAGCTCATTAACAGTGTTTTCAAATGTTTCTAATTGATATCCTCTATTTATTAATTTTGCTGTTTCATCCTTAGAACTTTGAAGACCAAGTTCTACCCAAGTATATATTTTCTTTGAATATTCCTCAATTAAATCAAAAATTTCTTTATTAAAACAATCTGGTCTTGTAGCAATTGCAAGGCCTACAACATTTTGCTGACTTATTGCTTCTTCATATTTAGCTCTTAAAGTTTCTACATCTGCATATGTATTAGTGTAGGCTTGAAAATAAGCTATGTATTTTCCATCTTTCCACTTTTTACTCATCATTTCTTTTATATCTTCAAATTGCTTAGTTATAGAAAAATTTCTATCACCAGCAAAATCTCCAGACCCTCTTTCTGAGCAAAAAACGCAACCTCCTTTGCTAACTTTACCATCCCTATTAGGACATGAAAATCCTGCATCTAAAGAAATTTTAAATATCTTCTCCCCAAATTTATTTCTTAAAAAGTAGTTTAAACTATGATATTTTTTACCATTCCAATCTTTACTCATATCTAATCCTTTCATGTATATCTTTTTTCAATAAAAATAAACTTAAATATTTTTTTACTTGATTATAACCTTTATGATAAAATTTCTAACACTTCTTTTACACCATTTTGAGTTAAAATTGTTCCTCCACGCCCTTTTCTAACAATAATAAGCTCTTCAGCTAATAAATTATTAAGTGTTTTCCTTACCTCATTTTCCGTTATGAATATCCCTTTTTCTTTAGCTTTATCTAATATATTTCTACGACCAATACCTTTTAATTCTTTTCTACTTTCATATAAACATTTTAATACAAAGGTTCTACAATCTATTGAATCATCAAATTCAATATCTTTTGATGTTTCTTCATCTTCTCTTTCAAATATTCTTTTCAAATCTTTCACTTCTATTTTACCTTCTTCAAGATAAGCCAAATATTCAATGCAGTTTCCAAGTTCTCTTAAATTGCCTTCCCATTCATAGCTCAACAAAAATTCTTTTGCCCCATCAGATAATTCATAATCTGCATCTATTTTTTCTTTTATATAATCAAACAATATTAATATATCATTTCCGCGATGGCGTAATGGCGGTATTTTTAATGGCAAAACATTTAATCTATAATATAAGTCATCTCTAAACTCACCTTTTTTAACTAAATATTTTAAATTTTTATTAGTGGCAGCTATAATTCTTATATTAACGTGAATAATGCTTTCTCCACCGATTCTCATAACTTCTCGTTCTTGAATAACTCTTAACAAACGACTTTGTAGCTGTAATGGCATTTCACCAATCTCATCTAAAAACACAGTTCCATTATGGGCTATCTCAAACATACCCATTTTCCCGCCTTTTTTAGCACCTGTAAAGGCACCTTCTTCGTATCCAAAAAGCTCACTTTCAAGAAGATTATCAGGAATAGCTGCACAATTAATAGCTACAAACTGATATTTTTTTCTACCTGATGCATTATGAATAGCTTGAGCAAACAATTCCTTTCCAACACCTGATTCTCCTGTAATTAATATAGATGAATCTGATTTAGACATTTTTTTAGCCATCTCTTTTGTATCAATAATACTTTTACTTTCCCCAATTATATCTTCAAAGGTATATTTTGCTGTATGACCTTTTTTAAGTAATTGAGTTCTTAGCTTATGCTGACTCTTTTCCTTTTCTTCAAATATGTTAGCAATTATTAAAAAACCATTTATATCTCCTGAAGTTTTAACAGGTACAGCTTGAAAAGAAATATGCTTATTATTAATACTTGTTAACTGTTGATCAATTATAATCTTTTTTTCAATAGCTTTTCTAATAGCAAAGTGATCAATAATATCTACTACATTCATCCCAACACTTTTTGAGTTTAAACTAAATATCTCAGATGCTTTTTTATTTAATGAAATTACTACTCCGTTCACGTCTGTAAGAATAATTCCCTCATCTATAATATTTAGTAATTCAAAAAATCTACTTTCTAATATGTTGGCTCTATCTAGTAGCACAGAAATCCCACAATATGGTGTTTTTAGATTTTTAAAATGCTTTGTGAATCTTTCTTCTCTTAATAAGTGCTCACAACCTATCTTTATAGCTATATCACTTAATGTTGTTATATCTAAAGTTCTATGCCCTATATCAATAACTTCCTTAACAAATTTAGGCACCTTATCTTTCTCTCCAGGTGTTAATGCAATACCAACCTTAGGAATTTTATTTTTCCCTGGATAAACAGGTATAAAATCATATTCAATTAACCCAATTTGTCTAAATAGTGCCAAGGTTTCTAGAGCCATTTCCGGACTATAATTTACTAAAAGCACCTGAGAAGTTGGTGGTATTTTTATGATTTTTTGATATTGCTCTTCTGTTATAGTTGTGCTTAAAATAATTACATTTGAATCCTTTGGGATATATTTTTTAATTTCTACATATATGGAATAAAGAGAAATTAAAAATACATCTGCCTCTATTACATGATTAATTCTATCATTGTCATAAGAATAAGTGTCTACAATAATATCATCTAAAAATAAACTTTCTAACGTTTTTTTATGTAATTTTGCTACAGATAAAAAATTTGTTACAACTGCTATTCTCTTCATAACTTATCCTCAACTTTACTAAAATCTATTTAATTATGCCTTAATATGTTCATTTTAATATGAAATTAAGTATATTGCAAAATCCAATAGTTATTATTAAGCTTTTAATAGGTTAAATGGGTATAACTAACCCCATTTAACCTATTTACCTTTTTATTTTCCCCCAAAAGTTTATTTAAATTTCTTTAAAATCTTTTATTTAGTTATTCTTATAATGTTCCAAACTAAATTTTTAATTTATCAAATAAAAAAATTTCAAATTAATATTTTATTACTAATCGATGTACTCCTAGTAATACTGAACATAACTTTTCTAGGACCGGCTTTGATTAATATAAATTTTATTGCTAACCTTTCAATTTTACTGAAAAATAATTTATGGAGAATATATTTTGTTACGCCTGTCCTTCTTGTTATGGCTATATACTTTGGATATAGCTTCAGTCAAAATTTTATATCTCAAATTCAAGGGTTAATGCTTCTAAATTGAAAGAAACTGACTATTCAGTTTCATCCATTACTTTTAACTATTAACTAACTACATTTGCACTTATTTTTATCAACTGACAACAAAAATTTTATGTATAAATTTAAATTAGAGCTCGTTTCTATATGTAACTTGGCACGATATTTGCTTTAATAAAATACTAAAAAAATAGACTCATCAAGGAGGATTTAAAAATGAAATATAATTTTAACACAATTACAGACAGATCAAACAATTTTGCAGCAAAATATGATGAACTAGGAGTTAAATTTGGAAGAGAAGACATTATACCTATGTGGATAGCTGATATGGATTTTAAAACTGCTGAGCCTATAATTGATGCAATGAGAGAAAGATTAGATCAAGGAATATTTGGATATGTATCAAGACCGGATTCTTATTTTGAATCAGTTTCACAGTGGTATAAAAAAAGGCATGGTTGGGATGTAAGCAGCGATTGTATGAGCCATAGCCATGGTGTTATTCCTGGAATGGTAATGATGATGCAAGAATTCACAGAACCTGGAGATAAGATAATAATTCAATCACCGGTTTATAACGAATTCTTTGAAATAGTAGAAGATCATAAAAGAGAATTACTTGTTAGTTCTTTAAAAGTAGTAAATGGTAGATATGAAATGGATTATGAAGACTTTGAAAACAAAGTAAAATCTGGTGTGAAAATGTTCTTCCTTTGTAACCCACACAATCCAGTAGGAACAGTATGGACAAAAGAAGAATTAAAGAAAATTGGTGATATTTGTATTAAATACGGAGTTCAAGTTGTATCTGATGAAATTCATTGTGAACTAGTATATAAAAATAATAAATATACTCCATTTGCTTCTATTTCAAAAGAGTTCTTTGAAAATTCTATAACTTGTGTTGCTCCAAGCAAAACTTTCAACTTAGCTGGACTTCAAACATCTATAATAATTTTCGGAAATAAAAAGCAAAAAGATACATATGATCACTTATTACAAATAAATGATATAAAAAGAAACAATTGTTTTAGTTTAGTTGCTACTGAAGCTGCATATAGACATGGTGAAGAATGGTTAGATCAACTATTAGAATATTTACATGAAAACTTACAATTTGTAAATAATTATATAGAATCAAATATTCCAAAACTAAAAACTTACGTACCAGAAGGAACTTATTTTTCTTGGATAGATTGCAGAGAACTTGGAATGACTGCTGAAGAATTAAAAGAATTCACTATTAATGAAGTTAAAGTAGGCTTTGGTTTATGGTATGGAAAAGAAAGTGAAGGTTTCATTAGAATGAATGTTGCCTGTCCAAGATCAGTAATTGAAGAAGCTTTAAATAGATTAAAAACTGCTATAGACAAACTATAAAAAATAATTACCTATAGGGGGATTTTATATGGCTACAGAAAACAAAAACCAACTGAAAAAAACTATGAATGCCTTTCAAGGTGTAATGTATGTAATTGGTCTTGTAATTGGTTCTGGTGTATTTTTAAAACCTTCAATAGTTTTAGAAAATGCAGGTTCCACAGGAGTTGCACTTTTAATGTGGATTTTTGGTGGTGTAATCACTATAGCAGCAGCTCTTACTGTTGCAGAAATAGCTGCTTACATACCTAAAATTGGTGGTCTATACACATATCTAAGAGAACTATACGGCGATTTAGTTGGTTTCTTATTTGGTTGGGTAGGTGCTTTAATAAATTGTCCAGGTTCCGGTGCTGCTTTAGCAATAGCTTGTTCTACATTTTCAACATTTTTTATACCTATGACTGGGACTCAACAAAAAATGTTTGCTGTATCTTTAGTTATAATATTGACTATTGCTCAAATAATTTCAACTAAATATGGAGTTTGGTTGCAAACATTAGCAACAATAGGTAAATTACTACCAATCGCAGCTATAGCTATATTGGGTTTAGTAAGTGGTACTGCACATGATATAAACTTTTCAACATTACAAAATGTACAAGGTGCTGGTACAGGAGTTGCACTTCTTGGTGTTTTATGGGCATATGACGGATGGCTTAGCTGTTGTACATTAGCTGCTGATATGAAAAATCCAGAAAAGAATATTCCTAAAGCTATAGTTATCGGAATAACATTTGTAATGCTTGTGTATATCGCATTTAACGCAGCTATATTTAATATTTTACCTGGTCCAATTACTGCTGTTTCAGATAAAATAGGTGTAGATGTTGCAAGTAAACTTTTAGGACCTAGTGGAGCAACATTTATAACAATTGGTATGATGCTTTCTGTATTTGGGGGCCTTAATGGTCAATTAACTTGTGGTTCAAGATATGCTTTTGCAATGGCTGAACGTAAGGATCTACCTGCATCAAAAGTATTAGGTTCTCTTCATCCAAAGCTAGGTACACCTATTAATGCATTAATATTTCAAGCTATAATAACAATATTATATATATTATCCGGTACTTTTAACTCAATAACAGATTTAATTGTGTTTGCTTTATGGATTTTCTACACTCTAGGTACAATTAGTATATTTGTTCTTAGAAAGAAATTTACTCGTAACCCTAAACTTTACCATGTTCCTTTATATCCTATAGTACCTTTAATAGGAATAGCTGGTGGTGTATATTTATTATATTCTACACTTAAAGATTCACCTGCTAGTGCTTTATTTGGAATAGGATTAACATTGTTAGGATTACCAGTTTACTACTATTGCAATCGCAATAACAACAAGATAGAAGATAACAATAAGGCTGCCTAATTCATTTCATTAACATATACAAAAAAACAACCTACAAACTTAAACTAGCCTCCGTAGGTTGTTTTTCTATTTTTATTTTGTATTAGTTATTCTAAATTTATTATTATTGCTTGATCCTCAAGTAATTTATATTCATATTCTGGGTACATTAAAACTTTAGTACATTTTGAGTAATCACACTCTTTATTATAAGATGTGACTATTGCTGTATAACTATTATTCTCTCTATCTACAGATATTTGATACCACTTATCTCCATTATATAACGGTTCCATTTCATTTCCATCATCGTCCAAAAATATTGCATCTCCTACATCAGAATGTACTAGCCCTTTTTTACGATATTTTATCTTTAAAGTATTTTTATCGGATTTTATATCTTCAACTATAATGCTACCACTTGATGCCCTTTCAAATTCTACTGGTAAATCAGCTATATCTTTAATAATAGGTTCAGGGTATTGCCTTGTTGATCTTGTATCTACAGGAACAAGTTTTATATATTTTGTATCTTTATTTGCCTTTAAAAATTCAAATGAATTTACTGAACCTATTTCTCCTATACCACTTACCCCTGTTGGTAATACATCTAATGATTCTCCTTTATCATCAAATAATACAAAATTATTAAAGATTTTTTCATTATTACTTTTTATAGTTACAATGTTGCCAAGTGGTGATATTGACACTTTTTCAATATTTATATCATATTCTATATCTTCACAATTTATAATCCTATGCTCATTAGGTTTAACTGATTTTATAGCCGGTTGTATTTTACTTTTATCTAATACAGTTTCTATTTTCCAATCTCCTTCAACAAGTAAAACACGTACTAGTTCCAAAACTAATTTATCATTTTCTTTTATTTCTATATTATTTAGCCCTAGCCTTGCCATTGCTTTAACTTTATATTCAGATTCAAAATATACTTCACAATCTTTCATTGCTGGATGATTTTCACCAATTGTAAAATGACCGCAAGGTGCAAGATCTTTAGTATCCCAAATCATCTCCATTTCTTTTTCGCTTATTTTAATAGGTTTATCACTTTCTATTGTATAAAATAAATTCATAAAGTTTTCATCTGCCGAAAGACTATCTAAGGTAATTTTAATTCCTTTATCCTCTACAGTTATGCCTACTTCATCATTAAATTTCTCAAGACTATTCTTAGATGCACTATACCTAGACTCTGTATTACTACTAAAATAGTTTTTTACTGTATTTATTGCATTTTGTACTGTTTCTGAATTAGCTGCTAATGCTGTTGTAATTGTAAGCATCATAATTGATGCAACTAATACTCCTATTTTTAAAGAAAACCTTTTATGTGATTTAATTGTACTTAAACTTTCATAGGTATTTTCCAATCTTTCATCTAAGCTTTTAGGTGTATCCCATTTTTCTTTTGATATACTTTCTTTTATCATTTCATCAAACTTATCCAAATATCTCACCCCTTTTTCCATCTTCTAATATTAATTTCAACTTAGCTTTTGCTCTACTAAGTCTAGACTTTACTGTTCCAGATGGAATGTTTAAAATTTTACTAATATCTTTTATACTCATATCTTCATAGTAAAACAATATAACAACAGCCTTAAAATCATCTTCTAATTTATTAACTGCCCAAATTAACGTTTTTTCGCTTTTGTCTTCGTATTGTAGGTTATAAACTTCCATATCATTTTGAAGCTCTACCTTATTTCTTTTATTTAAAAGAGCATAACATTCATTTACTAAAATTCTCATTATCCATGGTTTAAAGCATTTTACATCCTTTAAAGTTTTTATATTTTTAAATGCCTTTAGCACTGTTTCACTTATGGCATCTTCTACGTCAGCTTCTATCTTTAATATCCCCTTTGCTAATCTATATAAAGATATCTTATTTTCATCTACAAGATTTATAAATATTTCTTTATCTACATAATTTTTTGCAGATTTATGATTTTTAAAATCACTAATTTTTATTACATTGTCTTTTCCAATCATTAAATTCACCTCTCTACACTTAAGATAATCGAGGACTGTAAAAAGTTCCATATATTTATTAAATTTGAAAAATATATATTTTCAATAATTCTTAATCCTTAATTTTTCAAATTGTACATTGTCAATTTTTCAAAACTTTCTACCTCAACTAAACAATCATCTATCCTATGTTATACCTACATCATAAGAGGGACTTTTTTTAGTTAAGAGTTAAGAGTTAATAATTGTGGTTATTACTACTCTCTTTGCTCCTAGTAATACTGAACGTATTTTTAAATCTACAAAAGCAAAACTTCTAAATAAGCAATTATCCAAAGTTCTGGCTCCATCACAAATGGGACAGGCACGGTAAGGTTTATTTTCTTCGCTTAAAATTAGATGCTCTCCTAGCTTTGTACTTCTTAGCTAATAAATCAAAGCCAGTCCCGAACACCTGAACAAGTAATTTTCCTAAATTTTTATGCCATCACAAGAGGGACAGGTTCATTTATGGCTACTTACTTCGATTAAACTGTAGATTCCACAATTACTGTATTTCCACAATAAAATAAGCAAAGAACCAGTACCTAACTGATACGCTGCTTTGCAGCTCAAGTACTGGTTCTTTGCCCTGTAATTTATTTTATCTAACCTTTTTATTGAATACTAAAGTTTTTTATGTCGGTACAATTAAATGAACCTGTCCTTCTTGTTACGGCTGCACATTTTGAAAATATTACATATTTCTAGTTAAAAGTTAACAGTGAATAGTTAACAGCCTATAGCCCCCCTAATTGGATTGGACAAAGTTAATTTAGATATTTACAATTATATTAATGAAATTAGGAGGGCTACAATATGTCAAAAGTTGTTTTTAAAAGAAAGTTTTCAGAAGAACAAAGAGTTGCTTATGTTAAAGAAGTTCTTGAATCTG
>NZ_BAAABH010000019.1:0-78324 GCF_054767855.1 Clostridium sp. CTA-19
TAGATATAACAATGAGAGAATACACTCTTCAATTGGATATGTTACACCACACGAATATTATCTTAAGAATTTAATGTGTGTTTAAAAATTTAAGCATATATTAGTATAAGTTAAGTTTGTCCAATTAGAGGGGAGCCGTCCGACAGTTGTGGTTATTACTATTCACTTCGTTCCTAGTAATTCTCAACGTATTTTTAAATCTACAAAATTAAAATTTCTAAATAAGCAATTATCCAAGACTTTTATTCCATAACAAGTGGGACAGGTTCATTTTCGGATATTTTCTTCGCTTAACTGTAGATTCCATAATTACTGTATACCCATAACAAAATAAGCAAAGAACCAGTATCTAACAGGTACGCTGTTTTGCAGCTCAAGTACTGGTTCTTTGCTCGATAATTTATTTTATCTCCCCTTTTTATCGAGTACTAGAGTTTTTTATGGTGGTACAATTAAATGAACCTATCCTTCTTGTTACGGCTACGAGTTTTGAATATAGCTTTTGTTTGTTTTATATCCTAAACCCAGAATTTACTCCCTTAAATTCAAAAGAAACTGGAATCCAGTTTTAACCAACACTGTCAATTGTCCTTTGTCAATTTCTTTAAAACTCTCTACATCAACTAAATAATCAATTCACCCAAGTTCTATTTCCATCACAAATGGGACAGGCACGGTAAATTTATTTTCTTCGCTAACACTTGATGCTCTTCTAACTTTATACTTATATCTAAAAATTCAAAGCCAGTCCCGAACCTCTTTTCAAAGAAAGTGGTTGCCACTTTCATCCTAAATTCATAATTCATAATTCTTAACTAAACATATTTGCACTTATTTTTCTCAACTGATAACAAAAATTTGATGAATAAATTTAAATTGGAGCTTGTTTCCCTATATATGAGTGTTACTTAATTAACTGCTTTTGTAATATTTTATAACTCCTTTTCATATTTTAGATATATATACTAATTAGACAAGGAGTTGATTTTTTATGTACAAAAGGCTTTCAGTTATAATTTGTGTAATTTTTATGTCCGTTGCACTTACTGGATGCTCTAGTGACTTAAAATTTATTTTTAAAAAAGAAAAACCTAGTATAAATTTTTATACAGAAAACCTAATAAATTCTTACATAGAAAACCCTCCAACAGAGGTTTCAGTTTTTGATGTAAATATGTACAAGCAACAAACTTTAACAGAGGAACAATCTTTTGATGTTTTAAAATTCATGAATTCTTTAAAAAAGGATTATGCTTTAGAAAAAGATTCAGTAGATCTAAGTGATGAAAAAATAACTTATAAAGTTTTTATAACTTTTGATAATTGTAAATATGTTATAAATGTTTACAATGAAAAATATATATCTATTTATCCATGGGATGGAAATCACTCAAAAGATTATATGGATATATCTCAAGTACCTATAGCTTATAACGTATATGGCCTTTGTAAATACTTTACTGATAATTCATTAAACAAAGATGAAGAAGATATAACAGATAAAAGAGAAAATATTGAAAAAGAACAACCTATAAAAGAACCTAATGAATCTAAAGAAGAAAAAGAGGGCAATTAAAAATGCCCTCTTTTTTTAATCAACTTTTATTTTACCCAGTATATTATGCTCATTTAGTTTATATTTTTTATTTGTTTTCCAATTCTTTTTTTATATCAATTACTCTTTTATTTAAAATTGGATGAACTTTATACGGAACTATATCGCACAGTGGATCTAATACAAATAATCTTTCCTCCATTCTTGGATGTGGAAGTATTATATCTTTTTCATAACTAATCAAATCTTCATAGAAGATTACATCTAAATCTAATGTTCTTGGTCCCCATCTTATTATTCTTTCTCTTTTTAAATCTTTTTCTACTTCAAGTAGATATTCCATAAGTCTTTTAGGACTAAGCATTGTCTTTATTTTTATGGCTGTATTTAAAAACATATCTTGATCTTCATAACCAAATGGCTCTGTTTCATAGAAATTAGCAATCTCTACTATTTTAGTGTGTTTAGAATTATCTATTATTTCAAAGGCATCCATAATATTTTTCTTTTTGTCACCAATGTTTGCACCAACGGCAATTATAGCTTCATGCCATGAGCGTTCCATCTTTATAGAAACATAGTCTAAATGTTTTTTTACTGGTGCCCAAGGTTTTTTTAATTCTAAACTTATTTTATTAATAATATTATATTTAAGCATCATAGAATTAATCAGCTCTTCACATGCTGTTTCAATTAAATCATAACTAGTTTTAGTAAATTCTTTTTCTATTTCATCGCAAAGTATTCCATAGTGAACAGTATCTTCTAAATTATCTTCACTACTTGCTTTGCTTAAATCAAGTTCTACTTCCATTGTTAATACAAATTTTTGTCCTAAATTCTTCTCTTCTTGAAAATAACCATGATTTGCAAAAATTTCTAAATCTTTTATAAATATTTTATCCATTCAAACACTCCCTAAACATTATCTTAAGTTTTTTGCTAATTTTAAATACTTATTATATATAGATTTAAAATGAATTTTAAACTTATACACTATCAAATAAGAAAATTTAAGGCTTATTCTAGTTAAAATCTAATAATGAATAATTAATAGTAAGCTAACCGTACTTTTTAATTTAGTTTTACCGAATAATCTAATCAAGCAATACATCTAAGCATTAGTTCCATTACAAATGGGACAGGTTAATTTATGGTTGTTTTCTTCGTTTAAACTATAGATTCCACAAATACTATTAGTTAACTAATACTCTTAACTAATCATAGTTTTACCTGTTTTCTTCAATTGATAGCAAAGGCTTAATAAACAAATTCAAATCTTGACTTATTTCCTTATAAAAGTTTTATTTACTCTTTAAAATAATATCCGTCATAGTTGCAATTCTTTTATTTTCTTTAACATCATGAATTCTTATAAACTCACACCCTGCCATTATTCCCATAACAGTTGTTGATAAAGTTCCTTCTAATCTATCTTTTGGTTCTTCAATATTAAGCGCTTTACCTATAAAAGATTTTCTTGAAGTTCCAAGAAGAATTGGATACCCCATTTTCTTAAACTCTTTAAGATTTTTCATTACAACAAGATTATCCTCATAAGTTTTTGCAAAGCCTACGCCAGGATCAAGTATTATATTTTCTTTTTTAACTCCAGCGTCTAAAGCTATATTTATACTTTCTTCTAAATCTACAATCATATCTGAAATTATATTTTTATATTCTTTATTATCTCTGTTATGCATTAGACAACACGGTACATTATACTTTGCTGCAACTTTAGCAATCTCTGGATCTTTCTTAAATCCCCATACATCATTTATTAAAGACGCACCATTTTCAATTGCTTGTCTAGCAACCTCAGCTTTATATGTGTCTATAGATATTGGTATATCCGTTTCCTTTCTTATAGCTTTTATTACAGGAATTACCCTTTCCAATTCTTCTTCTAATCCTACTGATTTATGACCTGGTCTTGTAGATTCTCCACCTATATCGATTATATCAGCACCATTTTTTATCATTTCTATGGCCCTTTTAACTGCATTATCTACCGTATTAAAATTTCCTCCATCTGAAAAAGAATCTGGAGTAACATTAAGTATTCCCATTATTATAGTTCTTTCATGTAAATCAAATTCTCTATTTCCAATTTTCATTATTCTAGCCAAAATAATCACTCCTATAATAAGCTAATTGTATATGGTGAATAGCTTATTAAAACCATTCACCACATACAAAAACTTAATATTTTATTTTTAAATTTTTCTTCTCATCATTCCAATAACATTGAGACTTAGCCTTGCAAGAAAAACACATTCTAGACAATTTATCACTCTTATAAAGAATATCACCTAAAATGCCTTTTTCACTTTCTTTTTCCCTATGAGAAGATATAGCTTTTATAATCTCTTCACACTCTTCTTTAGAATATAAACATTCATCTAATATTTTTCTTGCTAAAATAACACTTCCTTTATCATGCGGAATGTTTTTTTCATATTCCATAACTCTTCCTAAATCATGTAATAAGGCCGCTCCATAAATCAACTCTTTAGGTATACTTAAGTTTTGTTCTAAAGAAATTATATAGCCTATCCTTGCCACATCCATGGAATGCTCTATTCCATGAATGCAAAACATTCTATTTCCTTCTAAATTGTTAAGATTCCTTAAAGCTTCTTTAAAATAAGTATTTTTAAGTATAGAATTTATTTTATCATTCATTTAAACACCGTTTTTTCTAAAGTTTTAGTAATGATAAAACTTGATTTTGAAGTGCTATATTATCTTTAAATGCACCTTTTGACACCATAGTTGTTGTCTGCGTTCCAGGTTTTTTCACACCTCTCATAGTCATACACATGTGTTCTGCCTCTATAATAACCATAACTGCCTTAGTATTTAAATTTTTCATCATTGCTTCTGCAACTTGAGATGTTAGCCTCTCTTGAAGTTGAGGTCTTTTTGCAAAAACTTCTACTGTTCTTGCAAGCTTACTTAGACCAGCAACTTTACCATTGGGTATGTAAGCTATATGCACTTTGCCATAAAAAGGTACAAAATGATGTTCACACATTGAATAAAAAGTTATATCTTTCTCTATAACTATATCATCATTTTCTACTGTAAATGTCTTTTCTAAATGGCATTTTGGATCTTCTTCAAGTCCTGAAAAAATCTCTGCATACATTCTTGCAATTCTGTCTGGTGTGCCTATAAGACCTTCTCTATTAGGATCCTCGCCTATGGCTTCTATAATCATAGTAACAGCTTTTCTAATTTTTAATTCATCTATCATCTTAAACACTTCCATTCCCTATAGTTGTAAATTTTAAATTTGTACGTATTATTCTAATGTTGATACGTAATATGATCTTATTTTATCTACCATATGATTTTCATTAATTTTAATATTATCTAAAGAATTTATCTTCATAATTCCCATTAAGCTATTAGTTATAAAGGCACCATCACAATTTAATAGTTCATCTTTTGTAAAACGACCTTTTACAATCTTATATCCTATATTTTCTATGTTATCCACCAAAAATCCTCTTATTATTCCAGGCAAAATACCACATTCTATAGAAGGAGTGTAAATTATGTCGTTTTTTATAAAAAATATATTAGAAACAGCACCTTCTGCAATATAATTTTCAGTATTTAAAAATATAACCTCATCAAACCCTTTATTCTTAGCTTTTTCTTTTTCTATAATATTTTCTAAATAATTTAAAGATTTTATATAAGTTAAATCTGAATTCTCATTTCTTTTTACATTACTCATAGTTATATTAAAACCTTTTGAATAATCACTTTCTTTATAGGCTATCTCTCTTGAATTGTATATAACATTTTCTCTAGACACCATTATTTTTAAAGCTTTATCTTTAATTTTTAAAGCTTCTATTTTATTCATAACTTCATTAACTGTAATGGTTTTATCTATTTTTAATATTTTCAAAGAATTATTAAGTCTTTTTATATGTTCTTTTAATAATATAGGCTTATCTTTAACAAGAATTGTCTCAAAACATCCCCTACCGAAAGAATATCCATCATCTAATGTTATATTTTTCAAATTATTTCACCACTTTCTATATATAGGGAAACAATCTCCTATTTAAGTTTACTCATCAAATCCTTATTATTACTTGAAAAAAACAAGTACAACTGTAGTTAGTTGATAATATATTCACTTTGCAAACAAATTTAACTTAATGCCTTCATCAGTGCTTTAGCTTTATCTAAAGTTTCATCATACTCCATAACTTCTTCTGATTCATAGGTTATCCCTCCACCTACGCCAAAATAAGCTTTATTATCTTTTAGAAGAATAGTTCTTATTACAATATTTAAATCAACATTGCCATCAAATCCTACATATCCAATAGCACCTGTATAAATATTTCTATTCACTTTTTCTATTTCATCTATAATTTCCATGGAACGTATTTTAGGTGCACCAGTTATAGACCCACCAGGAAATGCTGCTTTAATTAAATCTATAGAAGAATATTTTTCTTTTATATCTCCAACTACTGTAGATACTAAGTGGAATACAGTACTATATTCTTCTAATTTAAACAATTCCGTAACTTTAACAGAACCAGCACTACAAACTTTGCTCAAATCATTTCTTTCTAAATCTACTATCATCAAAAGTTCAGATTTATCTTTCTCACTATTTATAAGTTCATTTTTAAATTTTAAATCATCTTCTTTATTTTCTCCTCTAGGTCTTGTCCCTTTTATAGGTCTAGTTTCAACTACATTATTATAAACTTTTAAAAATCTCTCAGGTGAAGATGATACTATATCAAATCCGTCTAAATTCATATATGCTGCAAAAGGAGCCGGATTTATAGTTCTAAGAGTTTTATATATATCAAATGGTTTTTTTAATGTTTCCTTTTCATATCTTTGAGTTAAATTAGTTATATAAATGTCGCCACTTTCTATGTAATTTCTTACTTTAGATACAGCATTTATATACTCATCTCTTTCAAAATTAGATTTAAACTCATCTATTTTATATTTTAAGTTTGAATAATCTTCCGATTCCAGTTTATGCCCTCTTTTTATTAAGTTTTCAATGTCCCCTATACTACAATCACTATCTTTTAACTTTCCTAACGCTGTTATATGACAACTTTTTGTAATATTATCATAAATAATAATGTTATCATAAAAATTAAAATAACAGTTTGGTATAATTACATCTTCTATAGATTTATTTGGCAAATCCTCTATGTCTTTACCAAGATCATAAGAAAGATATCCTATTGCACCAGCTACAAATGGCAAATCACTATTATTTTCAAATTTATTAGCTTTAAATATTTTATCTAAATAAAGAAAACAATCTTCTTTAATATTTTCACCATCAACTGTACAAACGCCATTTTTATATCTAAAAGTTTTATAAGGATTTATACCTATAAAACAATATCTACCCATAGTGGAAAAATCTCTTTGACTTTCTAAAAATATAACTTCTTTAAAATCCTTAAATACATTAAAAATTTCAAAGGAATTTAAATCAGTAGTAATTTTTTTAAGTTTAAAATCCATATTATATCCCCCTCAAAATTATGTCAAATATAGGGTTTTAAAAGTACAACTATAGTCAGTTAAGAGTTTACAACTATTAGTATAATGTTAATCTTAAAGCCCTATAATCCAGTACAAGGTTTAGACATATGAAAATAAATAAGAGTCCAAATATGCGAGAATACCTGTCTATTATTTATTTGATTATGCCTTAAATTATATTATAAATAAATTTTTATCTATTTTGGATATTCCATTCTCTTGTATTATTTATAAAATTCTTTAAAATTTCGTGTCCAAACTCTGTAAGTTCAGCTTCTGGATGAAATTGAACCCCTTCTATTGGATATTTTTTATGTCTTACTCCCATAATAACACCATCTTCCGTTTGTGCTGTAATTTTCAAACACTCTGGCAAAGACTCTTTTTCTATTATTAAGGAATGGTATCTAGTAACATTAAAAGGATTTTTTATATTTTTAAAAACCCCTTCCTTGTCATGGTTTACCAAATTTATTTTGCCATGTACTGGAACTTTACCTTTTACTATGTTCCCATGAAAAGCGTAACCTATAGATTGGTGTCCTAAGCATACACCGAAAATAGGAATTTTTCCTTTAAACCTATCAATAACATCTAATACAATTCCACTATCCTTAGGTGCTTTAGGTCCTGGAGAAATAATTATCCCTTCTGGGTTTATTTCTTCTATCTTTTCTAAAGTTATTTTGTCATTTCTAAAAACTATAGTTTCTTCTTCTATTTCTTCTAAGTATCTAACTAAGTTATAAACAAAAGAATCATAATTGTCTATCATTAAAAACATAATACCCCACCTTTAAAGAAAATTTTATTCTACTTCCATAAATCTATACTCTTGTCCTGTTGGATTTTCTTTTTCTTTTGGTACCTTTTCTAAAAACATGTCTATAGGTCTTACAAATAATTTATATTCTCCATAAAGTGCTCTATATACTACCATAACTTCCTCTGTTTCTGTGTTCGTTGCAATATCCTCTACAAAATATAATTTATTTTTAAAATGTTTATATATTTTTTTTACAGCTACTTTTCTTTCCAAAACTTGCCTCCCTCTAGTGATACAAATAATTTTACATTGTTGAATGTATTTCATTTAAGTTTATAATAATATTAATACATAGTTTACTAGTTGTTAAATGTATTATAGCAAAAATATGTGTTATTTTTCCTTAATTTTAAAAGAAAAAATATTTTGATAACATTTTTTTTGCTATTTCTTAATTTTTTTGATTTACATTTTCATTATACTTAAAAATTTCATTTAAAAATGAAATTTGTGTAAAAGAAAGGGGAATTTATTATGAAATTTGATTTACATACTCATAGTACTGCTTCCGATGGAAGATGTACTCCTTCTCAGTTAGTAGATAAAGCTATAAAGAATGATGTGGATTTTTTAGCAATAACTGATCACGATACAACAAATGGCATAAATGAGGCTTTAAAATATAGTGCTAATAAAAATATAAAGATAATTCCAGGTATAGAACTTTCAACTGTCCATAACAAAGAAAGTATACATATTCTTGGTTATTTTAAAGATGACTCCTATAAAATGGATACTTTACAAAGCTTTTTACAAGAATTAAAAGAATCTAGAATTAATAGAGCAAAGAAAATAATTGAAAACCTAAAAAACTATTTTAATATAGAAATATTTTATGAAGATATAAAAGATAACTATATAATAGCAAGACCACATATAGCTAAAGCTATAATAAAAAGAGGGTACAATTATACTTTTAATGAAATTTTCGAAAAATTTATAAGCAAGGATAGTCCTGCTTATGTTGAGAACAAAAATATTCCTTTAGAGGATGGAATTAAGATATTAAAAAAACATAATGCAATTGTATCTCTTGCACATCCTTGTCTTATAAAAAAATCTAATGTAGAAGATTTAATTAAAAATTATGATTTCGATTGTATCGAAGCTTATTATTCTATTCATACTGAATATGACACCGCTAAATATATAAACCTTGGAAGAAAGTTTAATAAACTATTAACCTGTGGTTCTGACTTTCACGGAATAGAAAATGATTCTAAACATAGTGACCTTGGTTCTATAATAATGAACCCAACTAAAGCTAAAGAATTTTTAGATGCTTTATATAAATAAAAAATAGGTAGTTGATTTTTGATATAATCCTTCCAAAATAGATTTGTTTATTTACCCTGTCTACTTTAGAGGGATATTATCAATTTTTATACTACCTATTTTTACTGTTAATTATAAAGAAATTTTTGTAAACTTTCTTTATCCTGTGATAATTTTGTAAAATCCACTTTATATCTTTCACTTAATTCATCTTTATTATATTTGTATACTTTATTATCTAAGTTTTCAATTTTAAAATTAATAGTATCAACATTTTTTATTAGTGCAAATAATACCACTGCATTTTTTCCTAATATTTCTTCTTTTAAATCATCCTTTAAATTGTAGTTTACAGTTATCTCATAGGGCTTTTCATCTGTTTTAAGTTCAAAACCATTACCAAATTCATTTAAGGGTAATTCTGATAGTATATTTAGTTCTGATAATATATTTCCAACTGCACTATTATCACCAACATAAGAGTCCTTATACTCTAATAACTTATTCAAGCTAAGTTCCACTTCATTTTCATTTTTAAACTCACATCCAACTAATGTTAATGATAACATTAACATTACAGGTGTTAATAATCTTAATATTTTTTTCAATTTTCCCCCTCATTCCAATGCTTTTTTCTAAAATAATGTTAATTGCTCTACTAAATCTTTTTTTAGTGATGATATAGATATTCCTATAAGCCTTATATCCTCTGTAAGCTCTATACTATCTAATATTTTTTCCCCTTCATTATATATTTCTTCTTCATCAAATACATATTTATTTAAAGTCTTGCTTTTTGTATGGTTTTCAAAAGAAGCTGTTTTTATTTTTACTGTTATGGTTTTCCCGCTAAAATTTGCCTTTTTAAGTTGAGTTGCTATATCTCTTGAAAATTTCAAAAGATATCTTTTAAGTTGGGTTTTATCTTTTGTATCTTTTTTTAAAGTAGTTTCGCGACCTACGGATTTTCTTTCTCTAACCGCCGAAACACTCCTATTATCAATTCCTCTAATTCTATTATATATATCTACACCTTGTCTTCCAAAATATTCTTGCATAAACTCTATAGGTAAATCATATAAATCACTTATACTAAAAATAGCTATATTATTAAGCTTTTCTACAGATTTTTTGCCTAATCCATGAACTTTTTTTATTGGAAGATCCATCAGTATATCTGGAATCATTTCTTTTTTTATTTCTTTTAATCCGTTAGGTTTATTCCAATCTGATGCAAGCTTAGCTAAAAATTTATTATATGATATTCCGATAGATATATTAAGACCTAATTCCATCTTAATCATACTTTTAATTTTCAGCGCTACAACTACTGGATTTTCTTTCAAATCAGTTATGTCCATATATGCTTCATCTATACTTACAGGCTCTATTTTATCTGTAATTTCATATAGAAGTTCAAAAACCATATTAGATACTTCTTTATATCTGTGGTGCCTTGTAGGCAAAAATATACCCTTAGGACATAACGCTTTTGCTTTATATATAGGCATTGCAGAACTTACTCCAAATTTTCTAGCTTCATAAGAACATGTAGCTACAACCCCTCTTTCTGACACTCCCCCTACAATAACTGGTTTATTTTTCAAACTTGGATTATCCATAACTTCAACTGAAGAAAAGAAAGCATCCATATCTACATGAATAATTACTGACTCCAATAAATTCACTCCTACTAATAATCACCAAACCAATTTATTTAGTGACTAACATTGCTTTTATTTTCTATATCATATATCATTTAGAGTTTTCATTCAACATTTTAAGTATTTCTTTATCCCTTATTATTCTTGGTATTTTTAATTGATTTTTTGATACTCCTTTTTGGATCATATAACTCTTGATTTTTGAAAAAGTATTTTCTCTTAATAGTATAACTTTAATTTCCCCTAATTTTTTATTTTTTCTAAATCTTCCATAGGCAAAATTGGTTTTGCATAGTTCTTTATCTAAGGTTTCAGCTATAATATTACTTTCTTTAGAGTCTCTAATTTCCATATAAAAAATATATCTTCCTGGAGTAACATTATTATCTTCCATAGTTGAATAATCCACTATATCTAATTTTAATTTTTGTGAAGTTCTTCTTAATGCCTCTGTCACATGTGCTTCTGTTGTTTTTTCTGAAGCCATATTTAAAAGTTGATTTTTTCTATATAAAAATTTTATTTCAGGGCTATTGTTATAATATCCTATAACTTTGACAACATCCCCGATTCTGTATCTATAAAGACCTGAAAAGTTAGTAACTACAATTTCATACACTTTTCCTATTTCAAGTTCATTTATAGTCTTAGTTATAATATTATTTTCACTGCACTCTATAGGTATAAACTCATAAAAAGCGGTATCTGAAAGAACTACATAACTTATTTTACCAACATTGGGATTCATCCCAATAACAGCCTCTGATGCAGCATATGCATTAGAATATATAATTAAGTTACCACTATAATAATTAACCTTATCATCATATACTGAAAAACTTCCACCAGTAACAGTTGCTATATACACAATAGATTTCCAAAGCCTTTTCGCTATGCCTTTAAAACCTCTTTTAAATTCACCTTCAATTTCACTTGCTCTTTTTTTTAGTGGATAATTTTTCTCTAAAAGTACCTTTCTAAATTCTGGTTCTATTTTTAAATTTTCATTTAAAGTTCCATGGGAAATATCATAAACTAAATTTTCCCACTGTTTTTCCATAATTCTAAAAAAATCTAATATACTAGATATAAAAACTCCACTTATATAACTTAAATTTTCATCCCTTAATGCAAAAAGAATATGAAGATATAGTGCACTTTCTTTATCATTCATACTCATAACTTCTATAGGTGAAGTCCATATAAAAGGTATTATAGACTTTATAGATTTCATTCCACCTGATGTAGCGGAACTTATAGGTATGCCTGATATAGTATATCTGGTATTTACTATATCTGTAAGCATAACTCCTTTTCCATAGTTCCATTGTTCTTTTAAATTTTCATATAATATTCTTTCTGTTAAAATACCCATGTATTTTGCCCCAACTTTAATTCCTTTTCTAGTTGTTGGAATTAACTTTTGTTTACCTGTAGTTCCTGAAGTTAATGCAAAATACTTTATATTATCACAAACTAAAATGTTTTTTTCCCCTCTACACATTTTCATAACGTATTTTTCATAGTCATCATATGTTGATATCGGTACCTTTTCCTTATATTCTTTTAAATTTTTAATATTTATAAAATCATGTTTCTTGCCAAAATCGCTTTTGCTACTTCTTCTTATTATACATTTTAAAGTACTCATACTCTTTTCATAAGAATTTATTGTGTTTTTTTCAAAGTGCCTTTTAACACTACCTCCTAAAGTTATCATTGTTAAGTACATAGATTTCGTTATAAAACTCACAACAAACACTTCCTCAACTTGCTTAGCTTATATATAGGGTTCAAGCCTCAAAGATTAACTTATAAATTAAAATTAAAGTTCAAATCCCTATGCAACATATTTCTATAATATTTAATACTTTTTTGTATTTGTTACATAGTTTTATATTATGAAATTAAAGGTAATTTGTGTTAATTCCTATGATATAAATAAATAAAGAGTGTCCCTTTTAATGATTAAAATCATTTGAGACACTCTTTTTAAATTTTATTACTCTATAGGGATTTTAATCTAGAGTTATAAATTATATTTTTATCTATATTATGCTTCTATTAAGAATGCTTCGTATGCTCTAAATGCTTCGTATATATCAGCTTTACTTGCTATTTCATATGGAGCATGCATGTTGTGTAGTGCAACACCTGAATCTATAACTTCCATTCCATATTCAGCTAAGATGTAAGCGATTGTTCCACCGCCACCTTGGTCAACTTTTCCAAGTTCTGATGTTTGCCAAGAAACATTGTGTTTTTCCATTATAGCTCTTAATTGTGCTATAAATTCTGGGTTAGCATCGTTACATCCACCTTTTCCTCTAGCACCTGTATATTTATTGAAAACAATACCTTTTCCGAAGAATGCATTGTTTTGTTTTTCACTTACTGATGCATAGTTTGGATCAAATGCAGCACTAACATCTGAAGATAACATTTTTGAATTAGCTAATGCTCTTCTTACTTTAAGATCACTATAATCTCCCATTAAGTTTACAACTTCAGCAACAGTGTTTTCAAAGAATCTTGATTGCATTCCTGTAGCACCTTGGCTTCCAACTTCTTCTTTGTCAACTAATAATGTTATACAAGTTTTCTTAGTTTCTTTTATTTTCATCATTGCTTCAAATGAAGTATAAGAACATACTCTATCATCATGTCCATAAGCCATAACCATTGAGCTGTCTAATCCATAACTTCTTGCTCTTCCAGCTGGAACTACTTCTAATTCTGCTGAAACAAAATCTTCTTCATCTATTCCATATTTTTCATTTAATAATCTTAATACATTTAATTTAACTCTATCTTTAGCTTCTTTATCTTCAACTGGAATACTTCCTATACAAACATTTAAAGCTTCACCTTCAACACCTTTAGCTAAAGTTTTAGCCATTTGATCTCCTGCTAAGTGAATTAATAAATCAGATATTCCAACTACTGGTTCTTTTTCATCTTCTCCAATTACTACGTCAACAACTGAACCATCTTTTTTACAAACTACACCATGTATTGCTAATGGTAATGTTGTCCATTGATATTTTTTAATTCCACCATAGTAATGAGTTTTTAAAAGCGCTAAATCTGAATCTTCATATAGTGGATTTTGTTTTAAATCTAATCTTGGAGAGTCTATATGAGCTCCTAAAATATTGAATCCTTTTTCTACTGATTCAGAACCTATTAAGAATAAAGCTAAAGTTTTTCCCATACAATTAGCATACACTTTGTCACCAGCTTTTAAGTTAGTTCCATTTGCAATGTATGTATTTATATCTTTATAGCCTTGAGCTTCAGCTAATTCTATAAATTCTTTAACGCATTCTCTTTCTGTTTTACATTTAGACATAAAGTCTATATATTCATCTGATAGTGAAAATACTTTTTTTAAATCCTCTTTTTTGTATTTGTCCCAAGCTAATTCATATTTTTTTGTTAAATCTGCCATTGCCTGCTCCCCCTTTTATAATAAATATTGAGAAAAGTTTAAATAATTTTAACTTTCTCTTAATTTCAATTTATATTTTACTAGACTTTTCTAAAAATTTCAAACATTTTTTAACTATAAATTTATAATTTGTTCAAATTTTTTTAACATTTTCTTTACTTTTCTATATTATTCAGCTCATTAATCCTTTTTTCTATAGTGTCTACTGCTGTTATCTTCTGAGTTACTGTATATCTAAAGTTTACTGCTGCAGCTTCTATTATAACCGCCAAATTTCTTCCCGGTCTTATTGGCAATGTTACCTTAGGAACTTTGACATTTAGAATTTCTATTTCTTCTTTATCAATTCCTAATCTTTCATAATATTTATCTGCATCCCAGTTCTCTATGCTTATAACCATTTTTACAATTTTTTTAGGAATTATTGCACTTAATCCATATACTGCGGATATATCTATAATACCCATGCCTCTTACTTCTAGCATACCTTTTGTAACATATGGACATGTACCATGTAATATTCCATCAACCTGTTTTATGTCTACAGCATCATCTGCCACCAATCTATGACCTCTTTTTATTAATTCAAGTGCAGTTTCACTTTTTCCTATTCCACTTTCTCCAGTAATTAAAATACCTATACCATACACATCAACTAGCACTCCATGTAGCCTAGTTTCTGGGGCTAATTCTAATTCTAAATAATTAGTTATTTTACCTATAAATTTAGTGGCGTTCATACTTGTTCTAAGCATCCAAATATTCTTTTTCTTTGCAGCCTCTATAAGTTCACTATCTATATTTAAAGATCTAGTAATTATTATACATGGAACATCCAAAGAAAAAAAATTCTCTATTCTTTCTTTTCTTATTTCCTCTGGTAATGATTTAAAATAACCATATTCTGTTTTCCCTAAAATCTGCAATCTATTATTATCAAAATCTTCATAGTATCCTGCTAGTTGAAGTCCAGGCCTATTTATATCACAGGCCTGTATTTCCTTTTGATTATCTCCTTGCACAAGAATTTCCAAATTAAAATTTTCAACTAGGTTTCTTACTGTAACCATAGTAAATCTCCTTTTTAATTTTTAGTTCCTTTAGGAGGTATTCTTTCTATACCATCTAATTGTGCTCTAAAATTTCTTTTCACATTATTTATGTACTTTTGTCTTAAAGTTTGTTGCTCTTCTTTTTCAGCATCTGTTAAACCTTCTTCTTGACTTTTTTTGTATAATTCATTTATACGTTTAACCATTTCATCATGATCCATTACTTATTACCTCTCTTTTCTTCGATTTTTTTTTACATTTAACTGTTTATATTTTACTTTAATTTCCCAAGACTTTAAAGATATAAATTTAAATTTCGATAATTATTTTTGCTTTTACTTGTAACATTTGACATTTATTAGGATATTTTGTACTAATTTGACAAAATAAAATGCTTAACTTTCCTTCTTATTTTTGTTACAATTTATTTGTAAAAAATAGTAAAAAATAATTACTTGGAGGATTATTATGGGGATAGATACACAAATTTTAGAAGAGAAAATTAATTGTTACAAAAAGATCTTAAATTTACTTTTAGTGGAAAATTGTATAACTGACTCAAAAGTAGTTAATTATTCTCAAAAATTGGATAAATATATAGTTGAGTACCAAAAATATTTTATTTAGTACTCACTTGTACATAGTTAAGTTGTGCAAGCTTTAAAACTAAAATTCATTAAAGCTTGCTTTATTTTTTATTGTACACTGAATACTATATCATCCACATTCTCTATTTCTTCTTTTGAAAATATTACCAAAAAATTAATATGTTCAAAATTATCTTCACTTGGCTCATAACATATTAATTCATAATTTAAATCCATATCTTCGCTGCAATCATTAATTACGTCTTCTGCATTATCCATCGCAAAATCAGTTAAATATGGCAACAAATAATCATAATACCAGCTTTCACTTTGTTTCTCCTCTTCGCATTCATCATCAGCATATTCTGACGCTGATTCTAATTCTAAGTCATCAAAATAATATGTAAACTTAAATATACTTTTAGACTTATCAAAGGATTTATCTTTTACATCCTCTAAGTCACATTCTTCTAAAAAGTTTATTATTTTCTTATTATCCAAAACATTTCCTCCTTTTATTATTATAAATCTATTATATTATATAACTAAATATCAAGGGCTTTTATTATAATCTTAACATTTTTTATAATTTTTATAATTTTTATAATATTTAAATTTAAATTCTTTTTCAAAAACCCCTTATATTTTACTCTATTTTATTATATAATTTAAAATCGCAAAGGGGGAATTTTTTATGAAAATAAATGTTATCGGAGTGCCTTTATTTTTAGGTTGTGATAGAAAAGGTGTTGATTTAGCACCAAATAAACTTAGAGAAAAAGGCTTATTACAAATTTTAGAAAAACAAAATCATGATGTATTTGACCTTGGAAACTTATATGTTCCTAAAGTTAAAGAATGTGATAAATTTTCTTGTCATAGTAATATGAAATATATTGATACAATATTAGGAGTTAATAAAAATTTAGCTCAATCAGTATATAATTCATTAAGCTCTGACTCTTTTCCATTAGTAATAGGTGGTGATCATTCACTAGGATTAGGTAGTATTTGTGGTGCTAGTAAATACTTTGATAATCTTGCTGTTATTTGGATTGATGCTCATGGTGATATAAATACACCTGAAACATCACCTTCTGGAAATGTACATGGTATGCCTCTTGGTGCTGCTATGGGATTTGGAGATTCATCTCTTACTAATTTATACTTTGATGGTAAAAAAGTTAATCCTAAAAACGTTTATCTAATCGGTGCTAGAGATTTAGATAAAGGTGAAACTCTTTTAATTGAAGAGGAAGGAATTAATCTTTATTCTACTGTTGATGTAAAAGAAAAGGGAATTAAATTTATAATTAACGAGATTTTATCAAATCTAAAAGAGAAAAATATAGACAACGTACATTTAAGCTTTGATATAGACTGTATAGACTCAGAATTTGTACCTGGTACTGGAACACCTGTTCCGCATGGTATGTCTACAGATGAGGCTAAATCGTCCTTACAACTACTTTTTAATAGTGGTAAGGTAAAATCTATGGACTTTGTAGAATTAAACACAGAACTTGAAGATGGCGACAAAACTATAGACCTATGTTTAAATCTTATAGATTTTATTTCTAAAAATATATAAATCAAAAGCTACATTGTGTTTAACAATGTAGCTTTTATTTTAAATTTTAATAATATTATTATGCTTTTACTACTATTCTACTTGGTCCTGGATTTGCTATATCCTGAGATTTTAATGCTGTATCTACTAATTGAGTATTTCCTATAATGCCAAATAATCCAATAATTAACATACCACCTACTAAAAATTTTTTAACATTTTTCATAACTTATACTCCTCCCTTTATTTTATTAATAATATTTAATCCAATATCTAATTTAGATATTTCACTGGTATACTGAAATAATAATAATGTTATATTATATAAAATTTTATAATTTTCATGGTATATATTAATCTCGTAAAGTATATCTTCCACATATTCTTCAAATCTTTCTATTTTCTTCATTGATTTTAAAATTTCAAAAATACTTTGATAACATTCTACATATTTATCTACCTGATAAAACTTTCTAGCATTTACAAGCGCCTTTTCAGAACAAATTAGGGCTTCTCTTAATTTGTTATTTTGACTATACATGTAACTAAGTTGCAACAAAGTATTAGTGGTCAATTCTGAATTATCATCTAGTTGTAAATTCATAGATTTATTAAGATATTCTCCACTTTTATCTTCTAAACCTAATTTTTCTGAAATGATAGACATATTATAATATACTAAATAACTTTTCTCATATTTTTCTATTTCTTCATATACTTCTAAAGCTTCAAGATATTGCTCTGTATTATGATAAATATTAGCTTTTATTATATTTATCTTAGTTTTTTCTTGATTATTTATATTATTTAATTTTAATGCTTCATTTAAATAATAAATAGCTTCATCATATCTTCCAATTATATAAATTGTAAGGCCTATATTATATAAAATTTTTCCTAACAACTCTTCGTCATTTATATGATAAACTTCATATTTTTCATAAGCCCTCTTAAAATAATCCATACAAATTTCAAAATTTTCAAGTTTATAATAACATGAACCTATTCTATTTAGAACTTCTACTTCTATAAATTCAAATTCCTCTGAAAATGGGTATTCTAATATAAAATCTAAAACAATTTGTAAATATTTTAATGCCAAATTACAATTATTTTCTTTATACTCATTTTCTCCAATTTCTTTATTTATCTTTATCATTAAATTTATAATTTTATTTTCAGTTACTTTATCTAATAATTTTTCAAATTTTTCAAAATCATATTTGTATTTTTTTAAATTTTCAAACTCTTTCGTATAATGCTCTTCTATTATTTCTTCTGATGTCCTTAACAAATCTTTCGCTGCTATATTTAAAATTATTCCTTTTTCCTGTGATAGTTCATTAAATCTATTAGCTAGTTTCACAGCCATAGCCATAGATAATTTTTTCTTACCATTTTCTAGCATATATATATAATTAGAGCTAGATAGTCCCTCTGATAATTCCTTTTGAGTTATTCTTATTAAATTTCTGTAATACTTTATTCTATTAATTATAAATTCACCCATATTTTTCAACCTCAATATAATTATATATTATCAACACCGTGGAAAAAAGTAATTATTGTCGAAGTAATAAAATCTTTTAAATTTCTATTAATCTTTTTTAGTGGTAAAAACTTTTTCGACAAAATATCCCTAAAATAAAGTTAGAATTATATACTTATAAAAGAATACGAATCTATTTTTTATTTTTTTGTAAGCTTTCAAACTTAACTTAAAAGAAATTTTTAAATTATTCAGCTATATATTTTATTATACATTTAAATTTATTCATCAAATTTTTGTTATCAGTTGATAGAAATAAATACAACTATAGATAGTTAAAAGTAAATGAATAAGTTGACTTTTAAACTTATTCATTTCAAATTACCATACTTATAATAATTCCTTTCAAAAAAACATTAAGACATTACTTTTATATAAAATTCATCATAAAAAGACTGTTTTAAAATAAAATTAAAATTTTATTTCAAAACAGTCTTTCATAAATATTATTTAACTATTTAACTAACTCTAAATATTTTTCTACAAATTCTTCACACGCTTTAAAATCTTCGTTCCCTGGAACAAAGTTAAATTTAAATCCAGAATCTAAAGTTTTAAATTTAAGTTCTTTTAATCTATTATGAAGCATAGGAACGCTTTCTCCACTCCAACCATAAGACCCAAAGGATTCTGCTGCTTTTCCTCTATTAATAACAGCACTTACACCAGTTAGTAAATTCCAAGTTGGTGCAACAGCATCTTGATTTATAGTTGGTGAACCTATTAAGATTCCACTAGCTTTTTCAACTTTTCCTATTAATTCACATAAATTTTCGCCTGTTATCTCATGTACTTCTGCTTTAATACCTTTTTTATTTATAGTATCTCCTATAAACTCTGCAATTTTTCCTGTGTTTCCATAAGCTGAAACATAGAATATTTGTATGTTTTTTTCATTTATAGGCTCTTCTTTAGCCCATTCTCTATATAATTCTTTAAATTTTGATATATCTTCTTTAATATGAACTGGTCCATGACTTGGAGCAACCATATCTAACTCTAAGCCATCTATTTTATTTAATCCCATATTTACAAATTTTTTAAATGGTCCCATTATGCAATCAAAGTAATATTTCATTTCATCTACATAATCTCCACCACAGTCTCCTGTTATACATCCCTTCGGAGAATAGTGACATCCCATAACATCGCATGTAAATAGAACTTTATCGTATTCATCATATGTGAACATAGTATCTGGCCAATGTAAATTAGGTGCTGATATAAACTTAAGTGTTCTTTTTCCTATATTTAAAGGTTCTGATGCAGCCACGCCATTAAATGGTTTATTTAATATGCCTTCTAAGTATCTTAATGCAGCTTTTGATGCAACTACAGTTGCATTAGGATAAGCCTCTAAAACCTTTATTAAAGATCCACTATGGTCTAACTCTGTATGGTGAACTATTATATAGTCTATATCTTTATCACCGATAACTTCTTTTATATTATTTAAAAATACATCTGAAAATTTGTCTTTTACAGAATCAAATAATACAACTTTTTCATCATTTATTAAATAAGAATTGTAAGTAGTACCTCTTTTCGTCTCCATTATTATATCGAAAATTTTAAGCTCTGGGTCATTTGCTCCAACCCAATATAAGTCTTTTTTTAATTCAGCTGGTTTCATATTCTACTCCTCCATTTAAAACAATATTCTTATTTTATATTACATTGACTTATAGGGTTCCAAGTTGACTTTTAAAATTATCCATTCCAAAACTTGGATACCCAAAATAGTGAGACATGCTCTGAATTGCTTAGAATTCAACACTATATTTTGTATAAAAATATTTTGAAGTTATTGAATAAATTTAAATTTGAGCTTGTTTCCCTATAGAATTAAAAGTATAAAACTCAAATAAGTTTTTAATACAATAATTCATCATAATTAAACTATTTTATAAACTAATATGTGTAATAATTACAGAAATTATAACTCTTTTAACATGATTATCCATATAATCAAAAATGATTATATGGATATAAATTTATGTTTAGTAAAATAACTTTATATCTTAAAAAATATCATTTGATATGTAAATATTTTCTTTATGATAATATTTTAACATATCTAACAATCATTTTCAAGTAATAATTATTATTTTTTAAGTTATAAGTTGAGATTTTTTTCCTTTATAAAATATATATTCCTTATGCAACGCTCTAGTCAAATTTACATATAATAATTTTTTATCTATATCTTCATTATTATAATTTTCTTCACTACAATTATAAATAATAGTAGCATCAAATTCTAATCCCTTAGTCATATAGCTAGGTATAATTATCTTTTTACTTTTTATTTCATTACTATTGTTCCCTATAATTGTCCATTTATATTTTGCTAATTTATTAATCTCTTTGCCTATTTTTTTACATTCATCTATAGTTTTACATATTATAGCTACACTTTCTTTATTTTTTTCTTCTAAATCACTACATACACCATTCAATTTGTTTATAAAATCTTTGTCATCTAAAAACTCAATTGTACTTGGAACATCGCCATGTCTTAAAACTGGTTTAGCTGGTTTTACATTTAAATCTTGATGACTTAAAACTTTATTTGCAAAATCTATTATTTCTATTGTAGATCTATAACTTTGAGTTAAATTTATATAAGTAGCATCATCATTAAATACAGTTTTAATAAGTTTATCCCAATCATTTATACCTTTATAATTGTATATGCCTTGCCCTAAATCGCCTACTATTGTTAATGAATTTTGTTTACTTAATAAGTTTAATAAATACATTTCGAAATAACTATAATCTTGAGCTTCGTCAATTATGATGTGAATATATTTTTTGTTTAACCCCTCTAATTTTGATTTTAAATATACCATATGCGCTAAATCTTCGATATCTATAATTTTTTTTGAGAAGTTTTCTTTTGAAGTTTCTATAATAAAATCAACTATATTTTCTGGAATTTGATTATTAGTTATATGGTTAAACAGTTCTTTTGATGAACATAATTTTTTATATATTTCAGTTATTTCTCTTTGCTTCCACGCCTTAAAAAACTCTTTTAATTTTAGTTTTCCTTGTTCTTTAAGTTTTGAAACCTTTAAATCCCTTTCATCATAAAGTGAAATTATTTGTTTTCGCTTTTCTTCTTCTTTAATATTTAAAGATTTAACATCTTTGATTTTAAAAAAGTAATCATCTTCTATTTTTTCTTTAATAGTTTGAACTTTATCTTTTAATTTCTTTTTAAAATATCGCTCTATCTCTTCTTTTCTTTTTTTTATAGGTAGATGTACCATATCTCTAGCATAAAGCCTTTTTATTTCTTTATTTGAAAATAAAACGTATTCCTCTATCTTTATATCATCTACATCTATATCCTGTTTTTCTAAATACTTTATATACTTATCTAAAAGCATTTTAAATGACAATGAACCTTTAAGTTTACTTGATGCTTTTATATACTTTACTTTTTCATTATCATCACTTTCTATTAACATAGAAAGCTTTTCATCCTTGCCATAAACTTTGCCCTTATATCCTAAGATTTCTTTACATACATCTTCGAAAGTTTTCTGAGACATATTATATACACCTAAGTTAGGAAGAATCTCAGATATATAATCTAAAAATATTTTATTAGGTGCAACTACTAATATTTCCTCATTTTTAACATCATCATCATATTCGTAAACAAGATATGCGAGCCTATGTAATGCTACTGTAGTTTTTCCTGATCCTGCTGAACCTTGAATTATTATTGGTTTATTTTTATAAGCCCTTATTATTTCATTTTGTTCCTTTTGAATTGTAGCAACAACATCTTTAAGTTTGCTACTCACATTTTGCTCTAAAGTAACTTTTAAAAATTCATCAGTAAGCTGCTCACCTTCTATACTATTTTTTAATATTATTTCATTAACACCTTCATCATAGGCATCTCTAAGGGAACCATCCTTTAATAAAAACTTTCTCTTAAGGTTTAGTTCACCTTCTACTATTCCTACTGGTGAAAAATAATAACTTTCACCATAAGTACCACTATAATACAAGTTAGCAATTGGTGCTCTCCAATCAATTACTACCTCTTCATTTTTATCTTCATCATTAAGACCAAACTTTCCTATATAAAAAGTTTCTGTATCTCTTCTCTTTTCTCTAAAATCAATACGAGCAAAATATGGATTTATACTTGCCTCTTCATATCGTTTAACATTTTCACTAGTAAATTTAAATAAATTTTCATAAATTAATAGGTCATTGCTATAGGTTCCACCACTTGATTTTTTTAAATCTGTTATTTTTTCTTCATATTTTTCATAGTCTTTTTTCACTTTTCCCTTTTTTTCGACTATCCACTTTTTAGTATTATTAAATCGTTCTACTTCTAAAATCATCTCTTCATTTTTTATTGCCATATAATCACCTTCAATCTTTTTATTTAAGATTTGTCAATTTTGGCTTTGAAAATTAAAACTTTATAACAAAGTACTACTTTATAATATCATAATGAATTTTTATTTAAAGAGTACTTTGTTTTATGAATTATATAGGGTTCCAAGTTGACTTTTAAAATTATCCATTTCAAAACTTGGATACCTAAAATAGTAAGACATGCTCCGAATCACTTAAAATTCAACACTACATCTTGTATAAAAATATTTTAAGGTTATTGAATAAATTTAAATTGGAACTTGTTTCCCTATATTATATCAAAAATTCAATATCTATAAACATTTTTTAAAGTTTATTCATTATATCTTTAAATATGATGTTTTAGATTTTTACTTATTTCTCTATAGAGAAAACAAACTATAGCTATAGTTTGTTAAAAGTAATGGATGAAACTAAAAATAAGTCTCATCCACAATTTTTAATTGTAAAATTTTAGTTTTAAATCAAATTTCAATATAAAAGCTGTCTTAAAGTAAAACTAAAATTTACTTTGAGACAGCTCCTCTTATTATATTCTATTCTTCAACTAATTCGTACATAACTTCTGCTTTTGACATGTACATTATACCATCTAAGTGATCTATTTCATGACAAAATGCTCTTGCTAAAAATCCTTTTGCTTCGTATCTTACTCTTTGTCCCTCAATAGTCATTCCTTCAACTGTAACACTTGTAGGTCTTACAACTTCACCTTCGTGCATTACATAACTTAAGCATCCTTCATAATCCTTTTCGCTTCCAGATTGCTTTGTTACTTTAGGGTTAAATAATAATATTTCGTCTGATCCATTTCTAAGATTTATAAGAATTGCTCTTTTTAGCACTCCTATTTGTGGTGCTGCAAGTCCAACACCGTCACAATTATATAAAGTATCTCTTAAATCCTTAGCTAATTCTAAAACCTCTTTATCTATTTTTTTTATTGGTTCGCATACTGATTCCAATCTTTTATCTCCAACTTGTAAAATTTCTCTTATTGCCATAGTTTCTCCTTCCAAATATATATAAATAGATATATTTTATAATTAATCTATAAATTGTCTTTTCCGTTTAAATCCTAATATATTATATAATATATTTCTGTATATTTCTATGAATAATTTTAATAAGGCATATGAAAAGAAATAAAAGTATAATTATGCCTAGTTCATGATATTACTTTTCATAAAAAAAAGGAACTAAAAGTTCCTTTTTTAACTATTTGAAGCCTTAGCCTTTTGTTCTTCCATCATGCTCTTAACTTTCATAAGTCTTGTTAATGCACCTCTTTCATTTTCATCAAGTTTCATTTTAATGTACTTGATTGTCTCTTGAAGTTGAGGTATTGTCATGTATTCAAGAGCATTAACTCTTCTTCTAGTCTTTTCAATTTCATCTGCCATAAGCTGAGTTGATTTTTCAACTTCCGCAAGTTCTAAAAGTTTTGGAAGAATTAAGTATAATTTTTCTAAAGATTCATCAAGTTCTATTGTTGTAGAAGCGAAACCATATGGATATATACTTCCATTGTCTCCTTCTAATTTTCTTATAAATTCCATAACTGGAACATTAACACTCATTACGTTTTTAGTTGAAACATCTACTGATATACTTTCTTTTGGACATGCTAATGATGCTTCTAGCATTTCCGGTGGCATTGCTGCACTGGCCATAAAGAAATTTTTAAATACATCTTGAAGATTATCTTCAACTTCTGCTCTTAACTTATTGTTATATTTAACAAGATCTATGAACCTTCTCATAAGTTCATCTTGCTTATCTTTTAAAAGCTTATGTCCTCTTGTAGCTGTAGTAAGTCTTTTTTTAAGTTTACTAAGCTCCATTCTCGTTGGATTAACATTTAGTTTTGCCATATTTAATCATCCTCTCTTAGAGGTAAATACTTCTCTAAATATTCGTCCCTGATTCTCTTAAGCTCCGTTCTAGGTAGTATAGTTAATAAGTCCCAACCTAATTTTAAAGTGTCTTCTATTGGTCTATTAGCATTAAAGCCTTGAGATACATACTGTTCTTCAAATGCTTCAGCAAATTTTGCAAAACTCTTATCTGTATCTGAAAGTGCAGCTTCTCCTAGGATAGCAGCAAGTTCTTTTGCTTGCTTTCCTTGTGCATAAGCTGAGAATAACTGGTTCATTGTATCTGCATGGTCTTCTCTAGTCTTACCTTTACCTATACCTTTATCCTTAAGTCTTGATAATGATGGAAGAACATCTATTGGAGGCATTATACCTTTTTTGTATAATTCTCTTGAAAGAATTATCTGTCCCTCTGTTATATATCCTGTAAGGTCAGGGATTGGGTGAGTCTTATCATCCTCTGGCATTGTAAGGATTGGTATTTGTGTTATTGAACCTTCCTTACCTTTAATTCTTCCAGCTCTTTCATATAATGTAGAAAGGTCAGTATATAGATATCCTGGATATCCTCTTCTTCCAGGAACTTCTTTTCTTGCTGCTGAAACTTCACGAAGGGCTTCTGCATAGTTTGTTATGTCTGTCATGATAACAAGTACGTGCATTCCTTTTTCATATGCTAAGTATTCAGCTGTTGTAAGAGCCATTCTTGGAGTAGCTATTCTCTCGATAGCTGGGTCAGATGCTAAGTTCATAAATAGAACTGATCTGTCTATAGCTCCTGTTTTTGTAAACTCTTCTACGAAGAATTCTGCTTCCTCAAAAGTTATACCTATTGCTGCGAAAACAACGGCGAATTTTGAATCAGAGTTTAAAACTTTTGCTTGTCTTGCAATTTGAGCTGCAAGTTCTGCATGTGGAAGTCCTGATCCTGAGAAAACTGGAAGTTTTTGTCCTCTAACTAGAGTGTTTAATCCATCTATTGCAGATATACCTGTTTGTATAAACTCAGATGGATAGTTTCTAGCTACTGGATTTATAGCTTCTCCGTTTATATCTAATCTTTTTTCTGGTATTATGTCTGGACCATTATCTTTTGGTCTTCCCATACCGTCAAATACTCTACCTAACATATCCTCAGATACGCCGATTTCTAGAGGTCTTCCTAAAAACTTAACTTTTGTTCCTTTTAAGTTTATTCCTGATGATCCTTCAAAAAGCTGAACCATAGCGTTGCTTCCGTTAACTTCTAGAACCTTACCTCTTCTTTTTTCTCCAGTCTGTAATTCGATTTCAACTAGTTCATCGTATTTTACACCTTCAACACCTTCAACAACCATTAAAGGTCCAACAACTTCAGTAACTGTTCTGTATTCTTTAAGCATCTAGGACACCTCCTTCCACGATTAATTTATCTACTTCTATAGCTAATTCTTTAGCTATATCGTCCATTCTGTCTATTTCTTCTTCAGGGATATATTTGCTTCTAGCAATCTTATCTCTTACTGTCATTTTTAATATCTTATCTAAGTAAACTCCTGCTTCTAGAGCTTTATCAGCTTGAACGCCAAACTCTAAAACAAGTTTTAACATTTTATATTGTTTATCAAGTGAAGCATAAGTATCAACTTCGTGGAATGCGTTTTGTTGTAGATAGTCTTCTCTTATAGATTTTGCAACCTCTAATTTTAATCTATCTTTTTCTGATAATGCATCCATACCAATAAGTCTTACGATTTCTTGAAGGCTAGATTCTTCTTGTAGCAATGCCATAGCTTTTGTTCTGATTTCAGACCAATCGCTAGCTATTTGCTCATCCATCCATCCGCCTATCTTGTCTAAGTATAGTGAATAAGAATTTAACCAGTTGATTGCTGGGAAGTGTCTTTGATATGCAAGTTGTGCATCTAGTCCCCAGAAAACTTTAACTATTCTTAAAGTACCCTGAGTAACTGGCTCTGATAAGTCTCCTCCTGGAGGTGATACCGCTCCAATTGCAGTTACTGCACCTTCTCTTCCGTCTGATCCAAGTGCTATAACTTTACCAGCTCTTTCATAATAATCAGCAAGTCTTGATCCAAGGTATGCTGGATAACCTTCGTCTCCTGGCATCTCTTCAAGTCTTCCTGACATTTCTCTTAACGCTTCTGCCCAACGAGATGTTGAGTCAGCCATTATTGATACTGAATATCCCATATCTCTAAAGTACTCAGCTATTGTTATTCCAGTGTATATGCAAGCTTCTCTTGCTGCAACTGGCATGTTTGATGTGTTAGCTATAAGAACTGTTCTTTTCATTAAGCTCTCACCAGTTTTTGGGTCTTTAAGTTCTGGGAACTCATTAAGAACGTCTGTCATCTCATTTCCACGTTCTCCACATCCAACATAGATAACTATTTCTGCATCTCCCCATTTAGCTACTTGGTGCTGAACAACTGTTTTTCCTGCTCCGAATGGGCCTGGAACTGCTGCCGCTCCACCTTTTGCTACTGGGAAAAATGTATCTATAACTCTTTGTCCTGTTGTCATTGGCTCTAATGGATTTAACTTTCTTGCAAATGGTCTACCTTTTCTTACAGGCCATTTTTGCATTAATGTTAACTCTTTATCTCCATTTGTAGTTTCAACTACATAAACTGTTTCTTCAACTGTAAATTCGCCAGCTTTTATTTCTTTTATAGTTCCTTCTATTCCATAAGGTACCATTATTTTATGAAGTACAACTGGAGTTTCTTGAACTGTACCTACAATATCTCCTGCAACTACCTTATCTCCAACTTTTACAGTTGGTTTAAAATCCCATTTTCTAGTTCTGCTTAATGATTTAACAGATACTCCCTTTGTTAGGAATGCAGATTTTGCAGCCTCCATAAATGCATCTAGAGGTCTTTGTATTCCATCAAACATAGACTCCATAAGTCCTGGTCCAAGTTCAACACTTAGTGTTTCTCCAGTAGTTACAACTGGGTCTCCTGGTCCGATTCCTGAAGTTTCCTCATAAACCTGAATTGAAGCGTTATCGCCTCTCATTTCTATGATTTCACCTATAAGACCACTTTCTCCAACTTTTACAACGTCATATATATTAGCTTCATCCATATCCTTAGCAACTACTAAGGGTCCTGAAACTTTAACTATTCTTCCGATCTTCAAGCTACATACCTACCTTTCTATAAGATATTTACACCTACAGCCTTCTCAACATTATCACTAATTCTTTTCTTACCAATGTTTAAACTACCTTGGTTACTTGGAATTAATATAATAGATGGAAGTAATTCTCTAGTATATCTTTCAATAGTCTCTTCTAAATGCTGCGCTAATTGTTCAGTAATAAATATAACTGCATATTCATTACGTGCTAATCTATCTATTGCTTTTCTGGCTTCTTCTACTTCAACAACTGGAAATACATCAACTCCAATAGCCTTAAAAGCTAATACAGAATCCTTATCTCCTATAACACCTATCTTATGCATATATATCACGCAACCTTTCTCTTATAATATTGCTTTCCACTTTATTAAGCTTACCGGCAAGTATTATTCTTACAACTTTTAGTTCCGTTTCTTTAGCCATTATATATGCAATTATAGGCTCTGGTCCAAAGTTTACTCCTTTTGCACCTTTTATATAATCCATTAGATAATTATCAGAATGAACTTCTATTGAAGTATACTTTTTAGTTGAAGCATAATCTTCAACTACTAGTTTTAAAACTTTATCATATCCATATTTTGATACCACTTCTATGAAGTTTTCAAAACTAATACTTAATCCTTCTATAAGTGTAGATTGTGGCATGTATCCACCTTCTATTAAAACTCCTTCTAAAAACTTCATGTCTTTATCTTGAGCTTTTACTCTAAGCATTATTTTTATATTAGTTAAATCTATAGTTCTTTTTACATAACCTTCTATAAACTCAAATTTGCTTTCTTTAGCTCTTTTAAGCATATCTTCATAAAGGTATCTATCTAAAATTATATCTATTCTTTGAGAATCTTTATTTTCTTCATAATCATTCTCAGCTTTTTTTATGGCCTCTCTCATTATAGGCTCTAGTCCTTTTAAATCACCAGTTACAATAGATGTCTTTAATTTTTCGACATCTATTGATCCAACTGGAATTAGTAAGGAAGATAAATCTTTATCTAAGATTTTTTCCTTTTCTAAAACTTTAATGTTATGATAATCATATTTTAAATTCATGATATCAACAATTAATTTATCAGGAGAAACCTCATACATAAGAGAGTATAATTTTTTTAACTCCTCGTTTAATGCAACTTCATAATCCTCAACTCTTTTTAATAATGAAATACTTTCATTATACTGAGTTTCTGATAAAACTCTTATTGCTTCTTCTAATGAAGCACTTTCTATCATTCTTTCAAGCTTCATCTTATCAAGGAGTTTAGTTTCAATAACTCTTAGCCTAGCCACAGCATGAGTAAATTCCATTCTATCCATATGGCTATCCTCCTTAAAATTAATCAAACAACATATTTGCTACTTCATTCTCTAAATCATATCTTAAAGAGTCTATAACATCTGCAAAAGAACAGTTGATTTCTATACCATCCTTAGATAGTATAAATCCGCCATTTATTTCTCTTGTTTCTTCACTTAAGATGATTTTTGCATTCTTTAACTCACCATTTAGTTCATTTAAGAATTCAGAAGTTATTTTTTCTTTATCTTTAGAAGCAACTATTATGTTTTGTTCTCCACTTATAGGCAGTGATTTTATTTGTTCCTTAACATATGATAAGAATTGTTCTTTATTCATAGCATTAAGTTCCTTTACTGCTTCATTGAAAACTTTATTTATAACTGTTTGCTTTGCAACAAGTTTTTCATTTCTAACTTTTAATTCAGTTTTAGAAATAGCTCTATCAAAAAGATTTTTTCCTTCTAAATTTGCTTTTTCTATAACATTTTGTGATGATTTTTCTGCTTCTTTTTTCTTTTTCTCAATTATCTGAGATTCTTTTTCTTTAGCCTCTGCAATTATATTATCTGCCTTTTTTTTAGCATCTTCTATAATCTTAGAAGTTAAATTATCTAAATTTGACATTTAAAAATCACGTCCTTAATACTAAATTCTTTTTTATACTTAGAACTGAGCATTTAAGATTAGAAGTAGTGACATAACGAATCCTAAAAGTGCATATGTCTCAACCATAACTGTTAATATGATACCTTTTGTGTTATGCTCTGGTTTTTTAGCTAATATTTGAACTGCTGCTGCTGCTGTTCTAGCCTGAGATATAGCTGATTTCCAACCTGCAAATGCTATTGGTAAACATGCTGCAAATAAATATAATCCGTTTGCAAGAGACATATCTGTGCTAACTTGGAATGAAACCATAAGTGCTATAACGAAACCATATAAACCTTGTGTACCTGGTAGTAACTCTAATATAAGAACTTTACCGAATTTTTCTGGCTCCTCTGTTATTAATCCTGTTGCTGCTTCTCCAACCATACCAACACCTTTAGCTGATCCTATTCCTGGAAGTATAGCTGCTAAAGCAATACCCATTGCTGCAAAAAATATTCCTGAGTTTTGTAATAAAAATTCTGTTATTGTTGTCATGAAAAATTCCTCCTTATTTCTTCGTGATATTCACATATTTTGAACTATATTTTAATGGTTTGAAAGCAGTTCCACCGCCTTCATAGAATTTGCCAAAATACTCTAAATATTGCAATCTACAAGTATGAACATATGCTCCTAATGCATTTATAAATAAGTTAAATATATGTCCTACTACGAATATTAATCCACCTGCTAAAATCTTAGCTATAGGGTTTCCAAACATTCCTATCATCATATTAAATGCCATACTTATAAATCCTGTTGCAAGTCCTAGTGCTGCAAGTCTTGTGTAAGATACTAAATCTCCAACATAACCTGTAATACCATATAAAGCATAGAAACCTTGACCTAACTTACCTGCTATTCCTTTTTCTTCTCTTCCGTTTGTCAATATGATTAATATTGCAGAAACTAAAGCTAAGTATTTACAAACTGTAGTTAAAGTTGGATTATTAATTACTCCAAAAGCACTTAAACCCCAAAGTATTAATCCTCCAAGTATTCCATACCAAAGTCCTACATCCCATAATGCATCTAAAATCTTTCCATCTCTTATATACATATATGCTTTTATCGCAAGACCTACAGTAATTTGCACTAATCCTAATGCTACTGATACTATCATAAGCATCATTACATCACTATCTGGTTTCATCCAAAGCGCTGGAAGTGAAATAGCATCTCCAAAGTAACTTCCATACATTATTCCCCAGAAAGTTGTAGATAATCCTAAATAGCAAAACATTTTAAATGATTTTCTCATTTCATCTTCTAGGTTGAATAATTTTAATCCAATTAATGTACCTAAGAAAAGTATTATTCCATAGGCTGCATCTGATAACATCATACCAAAGAATAATATATAAAATGGCATAAGGAATACCGTTGGATCTATTTCTGTATACCTTGGCAAACTATACATTTCTGTAATTGGTTCAAAAGCTTCTGTTAGTTTACCATTTCTAAGTAATACCGGTGTTTCATCACCTTCTGCATCTTCAATTTCTAAATAATAATTATCGCTTAGTGTACCTTTAAGCATTTTTTCAAAGTCATTTGAATCTTCACAAGGTACATATCCTTCAACAACGAATATATTGCTACTTGCTAAAAATTTCTCATAGCTTTTTAATCTTGCAAGTTCACTTTCACAATGTTCAAAAACTAATTTAAATTCTTGCAAATGCATAAGGTGTTGTTTTATTTCTTCATTTGTTTCTTTTAATTCATTTTTGATTTCTTGTATTTTGTGTTTAAATTCTTTTATAACTTCACTTGGTACTGATTGATATTCATTCTGTACTCTTGTAAAGCTATATCTTTTTAAAATAATATCTATATCTTTTAAATTTTCTTTATGGAAAATCATTAAGATATTTGCGTCTCTACTATCCTCGCCTATAGTCTCAATATAAGAAGTGTCAAAGTTATTGCCTATTTCTTCTCTTAAATTTTCTAAGAAATTTTTAGGAATAGTCCCTAAATAAGCAATAGTATTTTTGAATCCTTTTACATCACTCATAGGCATATCTAAATTAATCCATTTGCTTAACTCTTCAATGTCGCCTCTAAGTTTGCTTATATGTTGATTTTTTTCAGTTATATTATTTTCTAACTGTTTTAATGCAACATATTCGCTTTTCCAACTTATATTTTCAACTCTTTTTTCAAGTTCTTCATAAGTTAAAGAATCTTTTCCTTGCTTAAGTTCATTAAGCATTCCCTTTTTTTCTTCATACTTGCTTAAAAAATCAATAGCAAATTTTACTTGGGCCTGCTTATCTTCAACTTCAGATATTTCAACATAAGCGGAATCTTGCTTTAAATACTCTTTATACTGTTCATCTTCAATATTAAATTCTGTAAATTGAACAGCTTGTAACCTTTGCAGATTTTGTAAAAGTTCTTTTTTCTGTGACTGAAAGGCTAAAAGAGTAAATTTCTTCATTTTAACTATTGCCATTGAAATTCACTATCCTCTCAATTACTGATTTAACTGCTTTTGGGAAGTTGTCATTTTCTGAATTTAAAATTTCTTGTACTTCTTTTTTCCCTTTTTCCAAAATCGGCTTACATTTTTCATTGCTATCTTCTAAGAATTTAGCTTTTATAACTTCGCCTTCTTTAGTTGCTTTTGAAAGAATTTCATCATATTGATTTTTAGCTTTTTTTTCTGCATTCATTATTAATGTTTTGCCTTTAACTGTTGCTTCATCAATAACTTTTATAGCTTCTTCCTCTGCTAGTTTAACTTTGTTAATTGCTTCTAATGCCAAAATATCACCACCTTTATATATTAATTATAAGAATATATGCTTTGTAAATTTAATTATTTTAAATAAATAACATATATCTTATAAAACATATCAAATTACTTTTAAAGAGTTTTTATTTACCACATATTATAAGTAATTTTTACAAATTAAACAAGCCTTATATTAAAAATATTATAAATTTTAACATATTTTTAACAAAGTTTTTTAATGTGATAAATTTATTTGAGTGAATATTTTTTTAATTTAATTTAATTTTAAATTAAAAAATTTTTAATCTTATTAATTATATTATACATATTTCTGCATAAAAAATGCTCTTTTTACTTATTTTTTTCTTTTATTATTGATATAAAACTAATTTTATCACAAAAATCTACTTTTTTATATACAATATTAAAAATAATAAGATCAAAGAGCACACTGAAAACGTTGTAAATTTATATATTATTTAGTATATTTTTTAACAATGTTTTTACAATTATTTTCTCTTAATAGTAATTTTCCACGGTCATATATCCATCTTTTTCATTATAGAAAGCTAAATAAAAATCTTCCCTTTTAATATTCCCTAAATTTAAATATTCTTGCATGTTATATTTAAATTTAATTATATGTATTTCATTTCCATTTTTAATTTTTTCATCTTTCACTAATAAATCTTTAATTTTACGTTCCATAACTTTATCATTTTCTGCTGATAAGAAATTAGGTAACCCTCTTTTCTTATTAAAATACAAGTAATCAAACTTTATTAGTTCTTTTAAAAACTCACTACTTTCCTTTAGATATTCCTCGTTAAATTCAAGGAATACTTTATAATAATCTTGAGAAGAAATTTTTCTTTTAAAATATCCTTTGTTATCATAAAATCTAGATAACTCATAATAAAAGTCAAAAGGACTTTCAAACTTACTTATGTTATCAAAATATTTAATTATGTTATTAAACTTCCCACTATTTAAATATTTATCAACCATATGTTCAATTCCTTTCAAAACTCTTAGTTCTTCATAACTAATATCCTTTGTTGATAAAACTTCATAAGGTGGATACTGGCTATACTTCATGCCCCACTTTTCTGCCTCTAATGTCATAGGTGAACCCTTAAGCAATTTTAAAAAACCTAATTGTAATTCATCTGGACCTATTTTATAAACATCATTAAAAGATTTTTTAAAAGACTGAAAATCTTCACCTGGAAGTCCTGCTATCAAATCTAAATGCTGCATTATATTTTTTAAACCTTTTAACTCTTCAACTTTCTCTTTTATTTCAGAAAAGTTTACATGCCTGTTTATGTTAGCTAAAACATTATCATTAGTTGTTTGAACACCTACTTCAAATTGAAATAAGCCAACTTTAGCCTTTGATAATGTTTTTATAGATTTTTCTCTTAATAAGTCTGCTGATATTTCAAAATGAAATCTGGTATCACAATGATTTTCTATAAGAAAGTTCCAAATTTTATTAGCAAACTCTTCATTACAATTAAATGTTCTATCAACAAATTTTACAAGACGAACTTTTTTATCAATAAAATACTTTAATTCTTTTTTTACTCTTTCTATGTCTAGGAATCTAACACCATGAAATGTTGAAGAAAGGCAATACTTACAATTAAAAGGACATCCTCTTGATGCTTCATAATAAACAATCTTATTTTCTAAATCTTCATTTTCCTCATATGGAAACACTATTTGTTCCATATTCATAAGGTTTCTTCTTCCACTATATTTAACTTTATTTTCTTCTTTAAAATATAAGCCATTAATATTAGACCAATCTATAGTTTCCCCATTATATTCTTTTAGTTTGTTAATTATGAATTCTTTATAGGTTTCTTCACCTTCACCCTCAATCAAAAACTCCCCTACATTATTTTCTAAAAATCCTTTACCATCATAGCTTACTTCTGGACCACCGTAAAAAATAGTAATATTTTCATCTATTCTCTTAACAGTATTTGCAATTCTTTCCACATATTCCAAATTCCATATATAGCACGAAAAACCTAGAACACTAGGTTTTTTCTCTATAATATCTGCTACAACTCTTTCTATATTATCATTGATAGAAAACTCTATAGTTTCGCAGTCATAATTTAATTCTTCTGTATATGCTTTTAAATATCTTATAGCTAAATTACTATGAATATATTTTGCATTTACACCTACTAATAAAACCTTCATTAATTTTTTCTCCTTTTTTTACACATTATATAGTATATTTGAGCGCCACTTTTAAAGTCTAAAATTTGAAATTCTTTCTCTAAAAAGGCTAATGTTTTTTCTCCTGAACTTTGTTTTAAAGGATTATTGTCTTTTATATCAAATTCTTTTAAACTTTTATCTGGCATATAAACTTTTATATGATTTTCATAAGGTTTTAACCCTTCTTTATCTATATCCCATATATATAATAATCCATCATTTTTTAAACAACAGTGTATTTCGTCTATTATCTTTTGTTTTTCTATATTGTTTATTATAGAGCTTAATGAAAAAAACAAAACACAATTATCATATTTCTTTTCTTTTATATTACTTTCCTTACCCTTTTCTATATATTCCACATCGCCATTTTTATCATAACTTTTGAATAGATTATATATTATACCATAATTGTCACGTCCTATGTCTAATATATCTCCTGCTAAAATGGTTTCTTCTAAATTTATAAAAACAGACTGTTCCATTAAATATCACCTCATAAAAATAAATTTCATATATAAGTAATATTTCTATAACAGCATTATATTTCCTTCCATTTTATGTAATTTACTTTTTTTAACGTATTTTAACATTTTAAATTAAAATATTTATATAAAAATTTAAGACTTAGTATTGTTAACTAAGCCTTAAATAATAATTTACTATCTATTTTACAATATAAATTACTTTATTACAAAAAAAGTTGTTACAATTACAGCTGTAAGTAAAATAGCTACGACATAGGTAAATAATTCTGCTGAATTAAACGTATTTTTTTCAGCATCATTAATATTTGCCTCATATAAGCATCCTTGAGATGCTTCTAAAATTCCAATACCACTATTTGTTGTTTTTATAGATTTAACATTAGATTTTTTCCCTAAAGAAATAAATTCTTTTGCTGTTTTTTCACTACTGCATACAAATATACATTTTTCTATATCATCATAAAAATATATATCATCAGTTTCTCCTAAAACTCCTTTTGAGTCTACAGCTAATGATTTTATTGCAGATACCTTATTATGCTCATATTCTGGTCCCTGAGGAGTAGGATTGGGATGTTTACTAAGTAAAAAATTTTCCGTTTTTTCATCTTCATCCATAAATTTAGGTGAAGTTACAGGGTCTCCGCCTGAAAAATCTGGGAAACCATACCATTCATCTTTTTTTATTTCATATATATAATCTTTATCATTACAAATAGGTCTTACCCCTCTGTACTCCATTCCTCCAACTGATGCGTAAATCTTACCTTTGCTGCTAAAATCTAATCCTGTTATATTCCTTATTCCCCAAGCAAAGGTTTCATATTGTTCATTTTCTAAGTTATACATAATCAAAGTAGAATTTCCTATTTTCTCTCCTGGTATTACTTGTCCATCAAAACTTTCTTTTCCTTTTTCTTTAAAAGCACCTGTATTATCTTTTCCAAAATTAACTTCTTTTAAAATTAATTCTTTTGCACTATGATCTTTCTCCAACGGAAATTCCTTTGTCCAATGATTATCTTCTCCAACAACTCCAGAATTAGTAGCAGCACCAACAGAAGCTATTAGATAATTACCACTTACCTTTATAAAGACATCTTTATAATCACCAAAATTAGGAATATTACCAATACATTCTTTTAATTTTTCACTTTGCAAATTATAAGAGTAAATCTTATTACCAGAAGAAAAATATAATATATTATCCTTATAATCCATACTTTTAATATCAAAATCTTTATTTGAAACCACCGTATAGCTCTTACCATCTTTTTCAACTACTATAATTCTTTTTTTAAAGGCTATGTAATAATTATCTAAATTATCTTTAACAAAATCTTTTGCACCTTTTAAACCTTTAAGTTTTAATTCCAACTTTGCATTTGAAACATTTGAGCCTACTCCATAATCTTGTTTTTTTGCATTTACAAAAATAAATGTTGATACTATTATTAATAAAATAAATGCTAGCCCTACCTTTTTTTTCATAAACTCACTCCACAACTCTTATATTTAGTTTTATTATATATATATTTAAGTTGTGTCTTTTAAATTACTAATCTATCATATTTGTATATTACTTTTTACTTTTAATGTGTCTCAATCCAATTTTTAAATTTTTCATCATTGCTATTTCTACTCCAAAATGCTATTGATTCCTCTTCTGTTAATTCTGATAATGTATAATTTAATCCTTCTGGTATGACAATTTTGTCAATACTAGATCCCTTTTCACATATAATTTTCCTTATAATTTTTCCTTTAGTTTCATGTTCAAAAACTTTAACTTCACCATCTTTTGAACAATATACTAAACATTCTCTTATACAAATACTTCTATCTTCTTTATTCTCTAACATTTTTAAAATATCTTCTGCACTTAACCAACTATTAATATATTTTATATAAGGTCCTGGAAAACCTCTTAATGAATTGATGTAAAATCCTGCATCAGTTACTATAACTGAAGTGTTTAGTTTTTCACTTGCCCATTTAGCTGAATACGCAGCAACATCACAAACATTAAAGCTTTGTATCTCAGGTGTATCTAAGTTTTTTTGAATTAAGTTTATATTACTGCCTTCAAAAACCTTTTTTGCAATTTCAAATTTAAGATTATTGCCAGTTACATAAATTATATCCACACTAATTCCACCTATCTAATTTATAATCAATACAAATTTAATTATATTATTTAACTTTTATATGCATAATTTTTTACATCCAATAATTATAATGAAATACTTTATAATTTATTAACTCCGCTAATAAACTCATCAATATCTTTTTTAATAACATTAAATGCTCCTTCCCAGAAATCTTGGGAATAAATATCTATATCCATAACTTTTGCCATATCAAAAATTTTATTTTTGTTGGTAGCTCTCAAGAATTTATTATATCTAACAACAAAATCTTTTTTATTATTTAAATATTTAGCATACAACCCTTTAGAAAAGAGAACACCAAAAATGTAAGGGAAATTAAGGAATTCATTTCCTGCCATATAAAAACCAATATTAGTCACCCATGAATATGAATTAATCGTATTTTCATCAATAATACTGCCATAAGCTAATTTCATATGCTTTTTCATCATTTCATTTAATTCATCAACTGATAATCTACCAATTTTTCTTTTATCGAACAATTCACATTCAAATAAAAATCTTCCATACATTTCTACAATGTAATAAGCTGTATCGGAAATACTTCTTTCTAACATTATTATTTTGTCCTCTAATTTTACTTTTTTAATTAATTCTTTATTTATTATAGTTTCACAAAATATTGATGCTGTTTCAGCTATTGGTGTTGGGTAATCTGTGTTTAACAGTTCTTCCTCTCTAAGACAATAACTATGATATGCATGTCCTATCTCATGTGCTAAAACAGTAACATCAACATAATTTCCTGAAAAATTAGTCATTATCCTGCTTTCTTTTATTGGAAATATATCAACTGATATTGCATAATTTCCTTTTGTAGCTGTTGGTTCTGCATCTACCCAGTTTTCTTCAAAAACTCTTTTCGCAAAATTGCTAAGTTCATCACTGAAAGTTTTAAAACTAGATATAATTAAATTTTTACTGTCTTCATATGATATTTTTCCATTTTCATTACCTATTGGTGCATAAATATCATAAAAAGGAACAGTATGCTTATGCCCTAATAACTTTCCTTTTTCCGCATAATATTTATGAAACATTGGTAATTTATCTTTTATTACTTCTGTCATAACATTTAAAATTTTATTGTCCATCTTAGATTCAATCAATACTTTGTTAATAACTGATTCGTACCCTTTAATATCACATATATTAATAGCTTCACCGCTAATTTCATTTATACAAAAACTTATAGTCTGTGCTATCTCTTTGCATGCCTTTTTTTCTTCCTCACTCGCAAACTTTCTTAAGGCTAAATCTTTTTCATACGCCATATTTTTCAATTCAGCAAAAGAGATTTCTTTAATTTCACCGTTAATTTCAATATTCATCTTTGTAGATGACATTTTTTCCATATAGAGCTTTTGCCATGCTCTCGAACCTGTACTTTGCATTTTCACAATTAAATTTTCTTCATTTTCACTTAACATATACTTTGATTTAGAATAAATTTCATACAAGTAGGACTTATGTTCTGATATATATGGAGATGAGCAAATAATATCATCTAAATTATTTATATTGTTTAACCATTTTATAAAGATTATTGAACTTTTAGTAAGTTCATCATTTTTTTCTGCAATTTCATCTAACATATCCATAGCTTCCTTATTTTCTGCATCTACACTAATAAGTAGATATGCATAACAGTACAATCGCAAATATAAACTTTTATATTCATTAGTAAGCTTTAAAAACTTTTCAAGCTTACTTGTAGCGTCATTAATACTAATAAAATTTTTACTAGCCCACTCATTTATAATAGTTACGTATTCATTAAGGCTATTAATATCTGATTTAAATTTCTCTGAGTCGAAAGAAGTATATATTCTATCTAAATCCCATTTCATATCCATTAAAATTTCCCCCTTAACACTATAATTTTAGAATTTTTAGATTTAGCTTTTTGCTTATTCTTGTATCCATATTTAATTTTATTTATAAAAGATGTTTTTCATTTAAATATTACTAAAGATATCTCCTAATAACTCTCTTGCCATAGATGTATCGATGGAAAGATCTAAAGTCCCATCATCTTTAATAATCTCTTCATGTGTAAGCATATTACTTTTAATTAAATTAACGTTTAAATTCAATTTCTTAGCTATTTTAATGTAAAAATTATAGTAACTTTCTTTTAAAATTGGCCCTAAATGTATAATTCCTTTGTAATCTAGTTCTATTAGTTTTTTTATTGCCTTTGCCAATTCATCAACATTTACAAAAGTATTATATAAATTTTTTGTTCTTATAATTTCTTTGCTACTTTCTAATTGCTCAATTAATGATGAAATTCTTTTATCCCATCTTCCCTCTGTGTACTTTCCATAAATTGCACCTGGTCGTACAATAATATGATTACTATGCCTTTTTACAAGTTTTTCTCCATCAATTTTTGCATTAACATACTCGGCTAATGACTTATTACTATTTCTATATTTAGGCATATCTGTTTCCTTATAATAACCATTGCCACCTCTGAAAATGGCGTTAGTTGATATAAATATTAATTTTTGTTCTGGTGATAAATTTTTCAAAACATTATTTAACCCAATTTCAATTAAATATTTTTCACTTTTATTATTTTTCATATCACTAATTAAGCTCCACAAAATAACATGAGGATTAAATTTATTAATAAGAGTTTTAACCTCATGCTCATTTGTTATATCAAGTTTTATTAAATCATAATTATTAGTAGAATTATTACAAGTTCCTAATACATTAAAATCTTTGTTAGATTTCATTAATTTAAAAATATTACCACCTAGAAAACCACTTGCCCCTAATATTAAAATTTTCATAACATAATTCCTCATTCCCAATTAATATCTAAAATTACATGAATAAGTTAAATACAAAACTCATCTTTATTTTATATTTAACTCTTCTTTTTTACCTTTTTGAAACATAGTATATAACATTTATAACTTTTGATAACATAAATGTTTTTTACCTAATAAGAATAACCTTATTTCCATTTTTAAGGTATTGATTATATAATTAAACAAAAAAATACTGTAACTTTTTTTTAAATAATAAAGTATTTCCATAAGTCTTATTTTATTATTTTTATAATCTTAAAAGTACCTGGTTTTCCATCTTCGGAAACACCAATTGCATAACTATTAATTACCAACTTATCATTAAATTCTTCTTCATTAAGTAAATTAAACATCTCTGTTAATTTTTCCTCATTCTTATCTAAATACAATGTTGAATGAAATTTAAAATCCTTGTCAAATTCATGCTGATAAATATTTAAGTTATATAGCAAAGCTTCATCAAGATTATCATGTATACTTTTTAACTTTTCATTTTCCTTAATAGTTAACCAAATAATCGATGGAATTCTATTAATTCCTATTATATCAACTGCTAGTGGCCCCATTCCACTTAGCGTATTTTCTATTATTTTAATTGCATTTAAATATTCTTTACACTGGAATGAAATCTTCAATGAAATATGTTGAGGTAAAGAAAATGTAACATCATCTAATCCTATATTGCAATTATAGATATTACATCTATCTCTAACTTTTTTTTCGTATTCTTTTGGCAATAATGCACCTACCCAAATAAATATATTTATTTCCCCCTTAAATTGCTAATTATACATTAGTCAATTAATTTTTCTTCTCTCATTTTGCTTAATGATTCATCTATTGACCTTTCTAATTCTTCTTGTGCTGAATAATATACTACTATCTGTATTAATGCAACAATTGCCTGTCTTATCTCTCCTGTCAAGGTTTCCTTATTTGGTTCACCATATTTTAATTTTTTTATACCACTATTTTCAAAATGATTAACCTCACTTGCAACCTCACCACACTCTTCCAACAGACGCGTAACCATTTGAAATGGCTCTATTCCTTTAGGAAATCTTTTAAGAGAACCTTCAACCATCTTGTATAACTTCTCCATTTTTTCCTCCAAAATTATATATTTCTATACGAAAAAATAACTTTTCCTCTATACAACCTATATAAATCTAAAAATTCAGTTTATTTCATTCATTATATTTGCTTATATATTAATTCTTATCTTGTTTAAATTATTTATCCAAACTATGAAATTTTGTAATCAAATTGTTATAGTATCTTAAAGTATATTTAATATTTTTTCAATCACTTGCTTTTTTAAAGTTGTATTATGACCAGAAACACAAATATCAAAATCCATTTCTTTATACTTTAAAAGTGTATTAATATATACATCTTTTTCACAATCCAAAATTGGAATAATTTCATCAATTGAATCTCCAATATTATCTCCTACATTTATTGTCTTTTCTACTTCATCAAAAACACTTATAGAATCAATTGTATGTCCTGGAGTATGCACTATTCTTATTTTATCTTCTGGAAAATATAATTCTTTTTCAAATGTCAAATTTGGAAGGCACATTACTACTTCACCAGCAATGTATTTTTTATTCTTACTCATCATATATTCCCAATCTAATTCTATCATTTTTCTACATGATTTATGAGATATTATCGTACAATCTCTTAGTGAACTATTTCCCCAAATATGATCCCAATGATAATGTGTATTTATAACAATTATTGGTTTATTATCATGTTTTATATATTCTTTAATAGGTTCAATACTTAAAGATCCTAGACCTGTATCTATAATATAATTATATTTATTTCCTGTAATAAGTTGAAGATTTAAATCCCATCCTAAAGGAACACTGTGTGTAAACAAAATACTTCTGTTTTTTATTTTATTAATTTTCATAATCTCAACCTCACCTTAATATATTTTTTATTTGCTGTTAATTTATAACTCTATAAGATGTGTATTTTTTATATCCTTATTGTTATATATTAATGTGATATTGAATCAAATAACTTCTAAAACCTTATCTTATATTTATATCAACTACTTGAAAAATTTCTTGAAAATCAACCTCTGCAAAATTAGTTGTATCTATATCTAAGTTAATGCTATTTTCAATATCTAACTTGAAATTTCTATTAATTATTTTATTTTTAAAATCATCTATTCCATTTATACCTCTTATATGTCCTGGATGTCTATTTCCTGATAAATTGCGATTTATAAATCTTTCATATAAAATTTCACAATTAGCATAACAATATAATTGTACTACTTTATACATATATTTTGATTTTATAGAATTGAAAATGTTACTAGCATATTTATTATCAAAATTCCCTTCAACAATAAACACTTTACCTGTTTCTCCTAACTTTTCAGCAAAAAAATATGTTAATTCAAAGCTAGCAATACCTAATTCTGTCGTCCATTTTGAATCTTTCACTTCTAAACTTTTAAATAATAACTCTTTAATTTCATCTTTATTTATTTTAGGCAAACCATATTTTTTAGCTAATTTATTACTTAAAGTTGTTTTTCCTGTTGCAGGTGCGCCTGTAATTATAATCATTACATTCACTGTCATAAATATCCCTTAACCCTTCATTTAATATATTTTAAAATTGACTACGTTTTAAAATATTATTGAAATTATATTAAATTAAAAAAACTATTTTAATTTTATTCTCCAAAAAACTTCTCAAATAAATTATCTTGCTCAGACTTATGCGTAATATAACCAATAGCTATTTTATTATTTGTAAGTTTTATCATCTTTTCAACTTTTTCCTCTCCAAAGGCACCGCATAATTCAATTGCTCCAACTCCTTCTTTTTCTAAAAGAATAAGCTTATCACATGCCTCTTTAAAATTTCTAACAGTAAAAATATAAGTGATTTGTTTTTCAGTCTCAAAACAAGCTTTATGTTCTGTTGGATTATAGTGGCCTCCCATAAGTAAAAATGCAAATTTTTTCTTCATATTAAATTACCCCCATTTTTATAATTATTTTTTATTGTATTAAACTAATTAATTTACATTTTGTAACCAAAAACATTCTTATAATATAAATTCCATTGGTGTAAATATATAGGGAAACAAGCTCGCATTTAAATTTATTCAATAGATTTAAAATATTTTTATACAAAATGTAGTGTTGAATTTGAAGTGTTTCCGAGCATGTCTCACTATTTTGGGTATCCAAGTTTTGGAACGAGTAATTTTAAAAGTCAACTTGGAACCCTATAATTCCTTGAAAATTTTGTTACTTGCCTAAATCTTTGAACCCTATTGCATGATAAACTTGTTTCTTTCTTATAGGGTTCCAAACTGAATTTTTGATTTATTCGCTTACCTAAGATATTTTTTAATGGTACATAGAACTTTAAGTTAGTTATGATTTTTAGTTGTGACTTAGAAATTCTTATAAGATTTTTTTACATTTTTAGGATCGAAACCCAAGGACGGGTTTCGCGACTGCCTAGACAGGACGTCGATTCAGCCGTTTAGTCCTAAAAATTTTAAAAAAGATTATTAGAATTTCTCGAAATAACTAACTGAATGACGGTTTAAAGTTATATTTACCATTTTTTCTAACAATAAATTCCATACATAATTTTATCTATCAACTTGGAACCCTATAGTTCTGCAATCATATAATTGAACAAATTTGTCGCAATACCATTTCTATGAAATTCTTTATTTTCTACTCTTCTAATTAAATAGTTCATTTTTTCACTGTCAACTCCCTATAAAAATAATAAAAATATAATATTAATCAGTTTTTTAATCTATTAACTTTTTACTATAGCTCAATTCTTAATACAGCTTAAGAAACAAATCTATTCTTTCGCCCATTTTGCTAAAACCAATTTTTTTGTACATTTCTTTTGCAGTATCCTCCTCATCAGTAATAAGATATATAGTATGACATTTTTCTTTTATAGCTGTATTAATTAAGCTCTTTAAAATTGTTGTTCCATATCCCTTACGTTGATATCTAGGAATAACAGCAAAATCTTCAATTTTTGCAATTCCTTTATATATGAATAAATCGCAATTACCTACTACTTGTCCATTATGATAACAAAGATAAGAATTAACTCCTTTATCAGAAATGTATACTTTTCCACGTCTATAACTTCTCCTTGTACAAAAGTCTTTTCCAAGTGTTTTCTCATCATGTTGTAAATCACAATACAAAATATCATTTACCATTTTTTCATTACTAACTTTTTTTACTATACAATCTGGTATAGCTTGCAATTTTGAAAAATATTCAGTATCAAAAGTATAATACCCATTTATAGATATTTCTGAATTATACTTTAAACTAGAAATCAGCGAACTACTAATATTATAATTTGAAAGAATATTACAATAATTTTCCTCTTCACATAATCTTAGTGAAATTTCATTTTTTATGATATTTCTTAGTTCATTTTCGCTCATTGAATTTTTTATATAAGTGTAATTATGATAATACATATCCTTTAACTCATTATCACGAAATCTAATTATATTTTTATCTTCATAAGAGTCTGAGAAACATTTTATATATTCAGTTTCGCACTCTACAATTTTTTCATCTATAAACATAATATTCCCCCATACAATTTAATAAACTTAATCTATTTCACTGCCCATACAAATTGAACTGTAAAATTTATTTTTAATTAAATTCCTCAAAACCAAACTTTTTATACAAATTATAAGCAGGCTTATTATTGCTATGAACATCTAAAGTAATACAATTTATATTATTTGCATACATATCATTTATACATGTAGCTAGTAAAATAGAACCTACTCCCCTATTACGATAATTTGGTGTTATATGCAGTGAATAAACATATAATTCTTTTTCTCCTTGTGGTAAACCTATCAATAACCCAACTACTTTATCATTATCATATGCTAACTTAATATATCTTTTAGAAAAGTCTCCTAATCTTCCACTAAAAAGTTTTTCAATAAATTTATCAGGTTTCTTTCCCCTAACATCAGGGTCTAATATTCCTACTGTAAATTCTACTAAATATTTATTTAAACTTTCTTTTAATTCATCTCCATATAAATCTAAATTTTCAACTTCAAATTTAGAAGAATTCCATATGTGTCCATTTAGGGTTTTTTTAAGTTTAATCTTCATATTTATTACTCCTCTATAAATTTTCTGATTAGATTAAATTTTAAGAAAATTATATCATATTTTTGTAAATCCACCTAATATTGTATAATTTATACACCTAAAATTATTGAAAATAATATAACAATGGTGCTGTCTCAAAATAATTATGCTGTAAAAGACATTTATTAATATTTGTGAATTCAAAAGATGTTAAGAAAATTACATGTAAAAAAGAAAGCTATCGCTCCTCTAACCTCTAGTTAGTTTTGCAACAGCCCCATATATAATCATTTAAATTTTTAAGTTATATTTACCTAGATTAAAATAATCCAGAAGTTATTATTAATATAGTAAAAATTATTAAGCAAATCATAGATATATTCGCTGCAACTTTTGCATAACGATGTTTTTTATATTTATATCCAATAAGAATTGCTAATCCAAATAAAGCTAATCCTATTAGAGCGTCTGGAAACCTTATCCCAAAGAAATTCATTATATATCGTCCTATGGATTTATCCCCTATACAGCTAAATTGAAATATTATTGCTAATATAACAATAGGTGCTGCTAAACTACCTGGCCCTAACTCTTTAACACTAACATCTTTTCCCATATATTTCCCCCTTTTATTATGTTAATAATATATAAACCCCTCCATAATTATAACATAATTTCAATAATGTCCCTTTAAAGATTTATTTATTGTCTTAATTACATATATAATAAATTCAATTATAATATAAAAATACCGTAGTATTTATCTCTAAATAATACGGTCTCTTATAAATTGTTCGCTTTTTAATTGCCATGTTAAGTAAAAATGTTCTTAACTAAAAGTAACACTACTCTTCAATAAGATTAAAATCCCAAGTTATATTAGATTTATAAGTATTAGCAACTCCACTTTCCACATTAAATGCAATTTCAAGTATATCTTTTATCATCTCTGGTGTCATACCCTTTCCTTTTATATTATATAAAAGGTTAATTTTTTCTATAGGCTTTGGAGCCTCTGTTCCTCTTTCTCCATTAACGATTACTTCATACTCTGAAATCTGTGCACCTTTAGCTTGTAACATTGCAACTGTATCTACACTCGTACATGCTGCAACTGCATGAAGAAGTATTTCAATTGGTTTTGGTCCTAGAACTTTTCCATTATTCATTTCCTTTGGCCCTGCCATTATAAACTTTGCTCCTTCTGGAGTTGTACCTTCAAATACCACTCCTTCTCCAAGCCATTTTACTACTGCATTTAGTTTCATATTTAACTCCCCCTACATTTTATAATATGTTATGCCTTTGATAAGATAATAACTCATAGCAATCAAAAATAAAAATTGATATAATAAATGATAGTCATATAAAAAATTTATGGATAGAAAGGATATTACTATGGAACTTCGCCAACTTAATACATTTATTACTGTAGCGGATCTAAATAACTTCACTCGAGCAGCAGATGTACTTGGATATACCCAACCTACTGTTACCTCTCAAATACAATTACTTGAAAGTGAACTAGGTGTTCGTTTATTTGAACGTATTAAAAAAAATATTTCTCTCACTTATGAAGGAAAAAAATTTCTTGTTTACGCAAAAGAAATAGTTGCTATGTGTGAAGAAGCTAAAAACACAGTAAAAAAACAACCAATTCCAAAAGGTGTAGTAACAATAGGTGCATTAGAATCATTATGCACAACCCGTTTACATATCCTTCTTAAAGATTTTCATGAAAAGTTTCCTGATATTGAAATTATATTAAAAACTATTAAATCTACAGAATATGAGGAGCTTTTACTAGATAATCAAATTGATGTAGCCTTTTGTCTAGATCGCATAATAAAAACTTCAGATTTTATTGTTGACCTTGCCATACCTGAGTCTTTAGCACTACTGACAAGTCCAAATCATCCTCTTACAAAACTCTTTAAAGTGTATCCTAAAGACATTGCTGATCATCTTTTTATCTTAGCTGAAGAAGAGTGTAGCTATCGAAGAACTATCTTAGCCATGCTCAATAATCTTAATTTAAAACCTAAATCAATTATGGAAATTGGTAGCATTCAAGCAATGAAACAGCTTGCGATCAGTGGCTTGGGCATAATACTTTTACCTAAAATTACAGTTAAAGAAGAACTATTTAAAGGTGAACTTATTGAATTAAACTGGCATGGTCCTGATTTTGAATTTTTTACACAGGTAATCTACCATGAAGACAAATGGATATCTCCTGCTCTGCAAACTCTATTAAACATGACTAAGTCAGCTCTTCCATTGCAGTACTGTAATGATTAATATAAAGAAAAGATTGCATTTTATAGTGCAATCTTTTCTTTATACTATGTTAATTATATATTTATTTCTTTTTAAATTGTTCTTGTTCTTTAAGATAAGCTTTTATTTCATAATTATTTAACTTACGAATTTGAGCATTGGAATTTTCCATGTATTCTTTGGATATATAAATAGGAGTATTATCATTACATACTTTGTCCCTGTTTTTTAATAAATATTTTTCTAAATCTTTCTTAGTATGGAATATTTTATAAAAAACCCTATTATTTTTTCCTATAATTTCATATATTCCACAGACATCTTTACAAATTACTTCAGCTGTTTTCAAATATAGTTTAGCAATTTCTAATGTTTTAAATGGAAAACTCCATCTATAGACATCTCTTTTATCATCTTTATGAATACATATGTATCTTCCACATGTTGAACATATATATTGAGTATGATTTTCCAAACAATGCTGTGGTTTTAAAAGTGGTGTTACCCTTGAATTATTACTATAGCATTCTTTACATGTCATATTTCACCCCTACCTTTCTATAATATTTTAACATTATTAATTAATAATAACATATTTTTATAATGCATAACTATTTGTTTTATTAGCATATGCTTACTTAAATTAATCATATAACTTATTTTTACTTCTACTATCTTCATATAAAAAAGAAGCTATAATGATATTTAAATTCATTATAGCTTCTACTTTATACATAAAATTTAGCTACTTTTCAAAATTTATAAATGGTTTCCTATTTTGCATCTATAATCTCGTGAGCCATTTCAACTAATTCATCTTGTGATATATCACAGTCCATTGCTAAGAAAGAATAATAAATACCATCTTGTTTCCACTCTAAATATTGAACCTCAGAAATCTCTTCCTTATCAGAACCATAACTAAATACATATTTACCAGATTTCTCATCTTGTTTATCTTGTTCTGTCATTTTATAATCTTCTGGAACAAACTTATTAGTATATGAATTATAATATATATTTATATTATTATAATTATCAACAGCAGTTTTATCATCTAAAGCTTTTCCTAATATTACATTTTGCATAGAAAGACTTAATTTATTATTATCTTTTTCATAATCAAAATCAAGCGATTTACTTTTCGCCACAGAGTTACCTTTTATGTCTAAGCCTTCATCAGTTTTAGTATACCCATTTTTAAATGTATATCCATTACTAAATTCATTAACTAACTTAGGATTAAAACCAAGATCATTTTGTATTTTTTCTTCTGTCGGCATAGTAGTATAAGTTGGTATATTACTTCCATGTGAAGTTATAGAAAATATTTTTCCTCCTGCAAATACAGTTGTTCCTATTATCATAGCAGCTGCTAATGCAACTACTGTCCTTCTTTTAAATGATGGCTTTTTATATAATGTTTTAACTTTCATTTCATCAATCTCCTCTTCATCGCATAAACTATTTAATGTTGTATTTATCTTACTTTTAAAACTTTTTGGTGTACTTGGAAAGGCATCCTTCCAATTATAATTATTCATAGATTTCCTCCATATACTCTAATTTTATTTTTAATAATTTACGCCCTTTTGCTAATCTACTTTTTACAGTTCCTTCAGGTATCTTCAAAATTTTCTTAATTTCTTTTATAGAATATCCTTCTACATAATAAAGAACAATTGTAATACGAATACGCTCTGGCAAATTCTGAATGGCTAAGTATAATTCACTATAATCTTTCTTATCATCAATCTGATCAAATTCAAAATACTCTTCATAAGATACTGTTGAACATTGCTTACGTTTTAAACTATAACATTCATTTATAAGTATCTTAACTAGCCATGTTTTAAAATATTGTTCTTCTTTTAGTTTATTTAACTTATTATAAGCTTTTAAAATTGCTCCTTGAACTGCATCCTCACAATCTTGGTCATGAATCAAAATTGATTTAGATACATGATATAAAGTAGACTCAGCCTCAAGAACTCTATCTATAAATTCCTGTTTATTCAATTGACTTCCTACCTTTCCTCGCAAATTGTAGCGCTACTTTTTTGCTTTACACTAATTAGACGTATATATGTGCTAAAAGGTTCACTTATTTTTTGTAAATATGTAAAATATTTAATTTTCTATACTTCTATTTTAACTTTTTCCTTTATATTTTTATCTTATAATTAAAAGAAAACAAAAAAACACCGTTATTAAAAATTAAATTTTACGGTGTTTTTAAAAATTATTATATATATTTAATTGATATTCCTAAGACCAACAAGCATAGTATAGGGATAGGGCTTATTATTTCACATAAAAAAGGTACTATTACACTCTGAATAACTAATAAAATAATATAATAACATTGATAATTGTAAGTGTATAGTTAACAAACATGCACTCATTACTAAAACTAAATAATGTAATGTATAAAATTCAAATGTATTTCTCATATTTATCTGTACATAATTTTATTAACTATTAATAAGTATAATATTCATTTACATAGAATTTAATTTACATTTTATATAATTATTACAGTGTGAAAATATTCTATCAATCTCAATATCCTCTGGCAAATCTTTAAATATCCTTGAAAGATATCTTTCTGATTCAAATATTTCATATGATTGATTGTAACACAAATCAAATATCAAACCTAAAATGGCTAACTTTCTATCATATTTATATTTAATATTTTTGAAATCCACTTGTCTACTTTCCATAATATCTCTAATAATTTCTTCTGAATACTCTTTTTCACAAGATAATTCTTCTAAATCATATCTTCTATCTTCATTTTTATCTGTCTCTAAATAAAAAGCATCTAATTTATCAGCATCTCTAATTAATCTACTAAAGAATTTTATATCCTCCGATTCACTTTTAGGTATATAGAAGCAATTATGATAATCAATTGATTTTAGAACTATATCTTTCTCATCTTCTTTTAAATTCTTTAATACATCACACTCTATTAAAACATTTATACTTATTTTTCCATGGCTACCTGTTATAGCTTCAGAAAATGTACCATAATCATAATATTGTTTAAACCTACCGACATCATGAAACAATCCAATTATTTCACATAATTTAAGATTATTTTTATCTAAATTTAGTTTTTTACCAATTTTCAAAATATTATCTCTAACTCTATAAGTATGCTCTCTTTTTAATTCATAGTTAATTACTACCTTTGAATCTTTACAACTTAAATATTGACTTAAATAATTTTCAAACCATATATAATAAAATTCCATTTCACTATTCATTAATAGACCTCCAATTTAAATAGATACATTTTCCTTATCATATTTATATTTCATTATTTAATTAAAAAAATATTTTCGTCATATTTCAAAAAAATTATAACTTAATATTAAATTATATTATGTTTAAAATTTCATAACGCAAATAATTGTTATTATCCATGAAAATATCAACACTGCAGTAATAATTGCTTGTATTTTTTCTGCTCTAGTCAAATCTTTAATATATGTAGATCTTTCCTTTGGTGGTAAAGCTGTGAATAAATTAGTTATAATGATAATCGCCAAAACAAAACTTATTATCATAAATGAAATTTTATAATAATTTATAGGAATTATATTAACTAAACAAAAAATATTTAATATTGTTCCTATAGATAACGCTATTGCAAAAATATAACGTTGCATTTTAATAGTCATATTTCACACCTCCATATATTATATATTTTTCATAAAAATATTTTAAAGTTATTGAATAAATTTAAACTGGAGCTTGTTTCCCTATAATTAAGCCAATTTTAATTGAATTTTATCTAATCCTTTAAAATCCATAAAGTAACTTTGCAAACCCAAATTCATTAAATAAAAGAAAACGTCCCATAAAAATTACAGCTATATATATGATAGGCTCCCATTTAAAGTAATTAAATGATTCATTTTTACTTTTTATTATACGAACAGATATTTTATATATACCATATCCAATTAGTCCACCTATAGTATTCAATATTAAATCATCAACATCAGTACTTCTATTATTTAATAATTGAGTAATTTCTATAAACATTGAAAATGAAAATGCTGATATAAAAATATAAACTACTTTATCATATTTTCTCCATAAAAAAGGAATCAAAATTCCAAACGGTATAAAAAGTAATATGTTTTGCAAATATCCAACTATATCAATTTCATTAGAAAATGGTATAAAGTTTATGTTTGGCCTTCTTTCAAAGTGATGATAAACTATATCATATAAAGTTCCTGTTCCTGTAAAATAAAATACTGAAATTATATAAATTGCAAAAGCAATAGTAATTCCATAATAAATTTTTGATGTTACTATACCCTTACGTTTATTCATATTATTGAATATGAATAATATCACAATAAATGGAACAAACCCTGTTAAAAACTCATATCCAATAAAAAGCAAGTTATCCATAATATTCACCTCCAAATTATGAATTATATATCTATATATAATTTTCACCTAAGATTATCTTATTGTTACAAATAAATCATAACATATTTTGTAAATATATCAGTTTTCAAAATTCAAAAATATATTCTATTTTTACTTTATTTTATATTTAAATTGCCATGTAAAAACACCGTAGAATTCATTTGAATAATACGGTATTTTAATATATTGTTTATATTTACTTTTTAAGTTCATTAACAAATTGAGATTTGTGAATTTCGTGTTATGATTATAATTTTTCAAGCATATCATAACTCAATGTACGAAATACCTGACAATAATTTTGAAATCCATCCTGCCCAATAATATAAATATTGGGCATATAGTCCATTCTTCCTTTTGAATACATAATACGTTCCAATCCATTGTCTACAGCTGTATGATTGCTTAAAGCCACATCAACTTTTTTAATCATTGCTTCACTGATAAAGTAATCCAATGACTTGAGATATTGTTTTACTTCATTTTTTGTCAATGGTGGCGTCGTACCTCCCCATAAAGCTGCCATATATGTCTCTCCATTTTCCTTTACAGGGAATATGTAGCTTAAACCTCCAGGAGTATGACCAGGAGTATTGTAAACATATATTGTTTTATCACCTAATGTTATGATATCACCATCCTGAACATAAACATCAATTTTGTAATCTTTCCACGTTTCCGGCCTATCAGGCTTTGTTGGATGTTCTCTCCAAAAAATATCATCTGCTTTAGAAAGATATGTATAAGCATGATATTTTTCAACAAGCCATCTCCCACATCCTGTATGATCAACATGACCATGTGTCAAAACCAGTTTTTTTATTGTATCAGGATTCCACCCTACATCTTTAATCGCATCTATTATTGCTTTAAAAGCTTTTTCTGATGGCCAAATAGCATCTATTATTATCAACCCATCACTTGTATTTAATACAAAACAATTTGTTTGTTTTTGTGCGACAATTAGTAAATCATCAAAAATCTTAGCATGGATAAAAAATGACATATCCTCCATTGCTTTAATTGTTTCTTTTGTAATAACTGGTTTATTTAATCTATTCATTTAGTATACACTCCTCTGTACAATATTAATTTTATAGTTGCACAGAGGATAAGCGATTCTTTGGATGCATACATAAAAATATCTCCATGAATTCACCTTCTTTACTTGACTTTATTTTATTATCATGAATCAATTATAACATATTTTGTAAATACCGCATTATTCAATTTTCAAAGAACAAATTTTAATACTCATTTCGTCTTTTAATCATAAAATAGATTAACTTAACACTTTATTCTGCTCCTTTTCTACAAACGCAATGAAGTATAGGACCATCCTCTTCTTTATAAACTATACCTCTTTTACACTCTATAATTGAAAATCCTACCTTTTGAGCCAAATCTATAATTTCATTAGTGGTGAAGGCTTCCCAATAGCAATCTGTATTTGCATAGGGGAAAAACTTATTTTCATTAAGATATTGTGGACATTTTGCTTTTAAAAATTCTTTATCATGTCCAGAAAAACTAAGTATTCCATTACTTTTCAAAACCCTACTGCATTCTTTTAAAATATGTATTTTATTGTCCTCATCATAAAGAAGACCGAAAGTCTGTGACCATATTATTACAACATCAAAAGTATTACTTTCAAATGGTAAGTCTAATCCATTGGTCAACAAAAATTCAATATCTCGTTTACTTTCTAAAGCAATTTTTTTTGCAGGTTCTATAACCTTTTCAGAAATATCGATAGCCGTAATTCTAAATCCCCTATCATACAAACAAAATGCTTCTCTACCCATTCCACAACCTATATCAAGAATTTGTGATTTAATGGGGAAATGAGAAACTACTTCGGTTTCCCAAATTTTCAATTTCTTATTAGTATAATCTTCCATATCCCTTATTGCAGGTTCCTTAGAGTATAATTTTTTTACAATTTCTATACTGCTCCTCATATACATCCCCCAATGATATTCATAAATTTTGCTTCATAGTTAATTATAATTTTGTCTTAACTCACAAGAAAAGTTTATCATATTTACCATCTTATTGCATTGATTTCCTATACCTTTGAGGTAGTTTTATTTTTCATTCCATATTATTTAATTTTTAAAGAACATTTTACTTAACACTTTATAAAATTCTTGCATTAAAAAATACCGTATATTCATTTCTAAATAATACAGTATTTTAATATATTCTTTTATATTTATTTTTAAGCTCCTTAACAAATTGAATTTTTGCTACTATAGTCTTACTTTTTTTCTACTAGTAAGCAATTCTTTGGTCCAATATAACCAATAGTAAAAACAAGCATAACCATAATTACTCCAAACGTTACAATTGAGATTACAGGTTTAATAAACCAAGACAGCAAAAATCCACATATACCCACTGCTGACATTATAGCAAGCATTTTTTTTAAACGATATATGGCTATTCGAGGATCATATTTTTTCTGTTCCTCCACATCCATTTGTGAATACCACTTTATCCACTTAGAGGATTTTTCAACATTCACTATTGAAAAAACTATATATATTGCCAAAAAAGCAAAAGTAATTAAAATAATACCTCTCTGAAATTTATCCATCTTTTTCACCCCTCAGTTTTAGATTTAGTGTATTTTATATATATTCATACATCTCACAACTGTACTTATTTTGCATTAATCATATTATATTCGTTCAGCTTTATATGCTTTTTTATTTTTGTAACTTACTCTGACATTTCTAATATTAATGATTTTATTCTATACTATCCAACTTATAGTCATACTCATACTTTTACTATAAATTTAAAAACTAATCTCTTTCTTTAATTTCATTTGTTATAAATGCTTTTGAAATATACATAGCATTTATTATATTATTAAAACGCTTATAGTTAGAAGTACCCTCATCAAATTTCATCTGTGCTTTTTCACATTTACTGATAACTGAAGACACTGGACGTAATGCTTCTATTAATTCTTCTTTTGTATATTTTTCTATAACATTTTCATCTGATATTAATGATTTTGAAATATACATGGCTTTTATCCTATTCTTAAGAAGTGTATGTTGAGATGTTCCCTTCTCAAATTTTGGTTGTATTTTTTCACACCTACTAATAGTTGATGATACAACTCTTAGTGCTTCCTTCAATTCTTCTTTTGTATATTGATTCATAACATTTCACCTCAAATTCATAACTTATATAAACTGTATTATAATAGAATTTCTCGCAATAGAAAATAGCATCTTGAAAATTTTATTTAATGTATAACTTATAAGAACAATTTTACTACCCTAAATCAATTACAGCATATGTTATAAATTTAAAATCCTTTAATTTTTATTTTCCCTTCTACTAAATAAAATATTAATATGCCGAATATGGTAATAATTCTTTTATAGATACCTTTTCTATGCCATTTGAGGTTTGCAACAAAACTTTAATATCAGAAGCATATTGCATAAGTAGTTGCCTACAATTTCCACAAGGAGGAATTAAATTATTATTTTTCTTTGGAGACCTTACTGCAACAATAGTATCAAAGTCCCTTTCTCCTGATGTAATTGCCGAACCAATTGCTATATATTCAGCACATGAACCATGAATTGCGTATACATTTACTCCAACATATATATTGCCATTCTTGCAACGTAACGCCGCACCTACTGTATGGTTTTCATTAACTTCATCAAAATTCTTATTAATAACTTTTTTTGCTTCCTCTATTAATTCTAAATCTTTGCTATCAATCATACTTTAATAATCCCCTTTCATTGATTTATAACATTTACACTTTATTTAAATTGAGACATAAAAAACACCGTAAAACTCAGATTTGAATAATACGATATTTTATTAAATTATTCATTTTTCAGTTGTAATGTTAAATATTAATAAAATTAATCTTATTATTTAAATTTATGTTTATTAAATATATAAACTATATCAGAATAACAACAAGTTCCTTTAGGATTATTAACTGCACAATTACTATTTTTCATTGCTCCTGTCTTTTTAATAACTGCTTCAACATTTTCAGCACCCATTTTAATGGCATTAACAATATCCTCTTCAGTTACATGATTACAATAACAAACGTATTCGCCAATAATAATTTCTTTATTATTATTAGAAGTGCAACAGCAACATTTTTCTTCTTTCATACATAAAACCTCCGACATAAAGAACATTATTTTATAATACTTAACGATTTTGCTTCAATTATTAGTAATTGTATCATATAATTACAGCTAATCTTAACAAATTGAAACTTATCAAATCCATATTTATAGTCTATATTCCATTTTTCTATCTAAATCTTTAAAACCTAATGATTTATACAAAGAATATCCTTCATCTGTATAATCTAAAACAATTTTTGAAATCCCTTTTAATTTTGCTTCACCTATCAATAATTTTATCAGATTTGCTGAATGTCCCTGTCTTCTATACGCTTGCTTAGTATATACATTAAGTAACTCTCCCGTTTTTCCATTATAATTAGAAGGAAGTGGTATCGTTTCAAAGATACATAACATACATGATGAAACTATTTTTTTATTATCTACAGCAACATATATTATCAAATTATCACTATTTATATGCTTTTTAATATATTGAATAGTCTTTTCTCTAAATAAATCTACGTTTTCAATATTTCTTATTGAAGTAACAAATTCAATTCTATTTTCAACAAAGGCGTCAATATCACTTGATTCAAGTTTTTTATATTCCATGATTCCCTCCAAATTTTATATTGAAATAATTTAATCCTTTATCATTTATAGCAATTAACTGTTGTACATGCATGTCTTATAAAGTAATTTTTACTTAAAATTAATTTATTATCATAAATTATAGCATATTTTGTAAATATGTCAGTGTTCAAATTTCAAAATATATTTTTAGTTCATCTTATTTTTGAATTGTGACATAAAAATACCGCAAATTCATTTTTGAATAATGCGATACTTTTATATACTATTTTATCTTTTTAAGTTCATTAACAAATTGAAATTTATCACGCTTTCTTAACAAGGCATCTGATTACAGACTTCCATCTATCTCTACACAATATTTCGTATTTGAATCAAGCCACCCTATAATAAAATCGAATCTTTCTTTCGTCAATTCATGACCACCTGGATATCTCTTGTGATGCAGGTTTTGTAAGGCATCAAGTTCTAAATAGGTTGGGCTGGCTTTTTCAACGATATATGAAGCATCTCTTGAATATTTATCATCTTCAGCAGAAACAATAAGCAGTTGCCTTGGCGCAATACAAGATACCAAATCATATATATCGTATTTGCCATGGAAATTTGGAATTACACTCGCCATTTCAATCCCCACACTGTTTATCATGCGATTTTGATAAGTACAAGCACTACCGCTTGCACAACTAAAAGCTATTCGTTCATCTAACGCAGAAAGAAATAAAACCGTATTCCCCCCATATGAATGTCCCAGTGTGCCAATTTTTTTATTATCAACATAAGTAAGATTAGAAAGCAATGTTACCCCATTAATGGCATCATATAGTACTTTTTTCATCAAATAATCGCCTTTTATTATACGATAGCACATTTCGTTAAAATGCTGCCAAAAGTCAAAACCCTCCACATGAGGATTTTGGCGTCTTTCCTCAAAGCATATTGAGTCAGGAGCTAACACAACAAATCCCCTTTTCGCCAATTCAGGGCCAAAAGCTTGCAAAGGATTTCCACCCAAACCGCATACTTCACTTTTTCCTAAATGATGTTCTCTGTTATGTTGGTGATTGATAAGAATAGCTGGATTTTTATCAAGTATTTCTGGTTGTAACAAAAAAGCAATAACTTTGTCTCCATAAGAATCATACTCAATTAATTGTCTTGTATATCCTTCTTCCTTTGTAGATTCCAGTATTCTATACTCAACATTAGATATAGTATTAGGAACTATAATTCCGATTGCTTCTGCTATCTCATTTCTTAAATCTACCATCTGTAATTATCCCTCCAAATTCCTATTTATCTGCATGTATCAGACAAATAATTTTTACTTCACTTTATCTTATTATTATGAATTTATTATAGCCTATTTTGTAAATACCTCATTATTCAATTTTCAAACAACATATATTCTTTAATCCGTCTTTTAATCAAAATATAAATTATTTCACGCTTCCTAACTTTTTTCTATTCTTGCATCTTTTATTATATATAAATTTTTTATATATTTTTGTAAATTCTTTTTCATATGAATCAAAAGTTTCTTTTAACACACAACTGTCTTTATTTAACTAAGATTCAAAATAAGTTTTATTGTAATATGACATCATGATGTCATATTAAGTGTGATATATTTTATTTACAAATTAAATAGAAGGTAGAAAATTTATGAAATTTAAATGGAGAAGGCAAGAAAAAAATTTATATTTGCCAAAAGAGAAACCAGATTTAATAACAGTACCACAACAAAGTTTTTTTATGATAAGCGAAAAAGGAAATCCAAATGATGAAGAGTTCTCTGAAAAAATAGGTGTATTATATTCTTTAGCCTATGCTGTTAGAATGATGCCAAAACAAGGATTCACACCAGATGGTTATTTTGAATATACTGTTTATCCACTTGAAGGAATATGGAATTTAACAGAAGAAGGAAAACAATCTAATACATTAAATAAGGATGAATTGTTGTATACCATAATGATTAGACAGCCTAATTTTGTAACGCAAGAAGTGGTTAATAAAGCCTTTGAAAACCTTAAGGAAAAAAACACATCCTTTATTAGATGATGTAACTTTTGAAACTATGGAAGATGGATTGTCTGTTCAAATGATGCATATTGGTTCGTATGATGATGAACCACAAAGTTTCGAACAAATGAAAAAATTTATAAAAGAAAATAATCTTTAAATAACAACTCTAAAACATAGAGAAATTTATATTTCAGATGCACGAAAAACTGAAAAATCAAAATTAAAAACAGTTTTAAGATACATGGTTTGTTGCCGATAATATTTATAAAGATTACTAACTGATAACTACTTCATAAAATATTTATATTGCCATACAAAAACACCGCAAAATTGAATAATGCGGTGTTTCAGTAAAATATTCAGTTTTTCTACTTCTTCATTTAATTTAGAAAATATTTATTATAAATCACTTTACCACTTAAATAACGAAATAAATCCTTTGTTACTTCTCGATAATCCAAACTTTGAATAAAATTTTTCCTCTGAAGGTTTTGTTAAAAGCACAGGACTTAAATTATTTTTTTCAAGAAACTCCATTAAATTCCCCATTATTTTAGTGCCAATTCCTTTGCCCTGATAATCTTTATGAACAAGCAATCTTAGTATATATGCATGTTTAATGCCATCAGAAAGTATCTGTACAAATCCTATAAGTCTATTTGAATCATTTCTTACAGTAATCCATCCCCATGACAACTTTAATGATTCATCTAACTTTTGTGCCGAACTCAATCCCCAGCCCATTGTCTTTAATAAATTATTTAGTTCGTTTACATCAATTTTAGCGTTTCTTTCTATTCTCATAGATCTCACCCCATCCATAGTTTATATCATATAAATAAAGCAATTGTAGCATTAATCACATGGAGATTATACCATAAATCCCATGTAATTCCCAACCGTATTTTAACACCTCATTATTCAATTTTCAAAGGTCATCTATCTATCTAGATTTATTGATTACTTTACATAATAAAAATATAAATTATCAAACATTAATTTGAACATGTTTAATGCCAAATCGCATGCTCCGCTAGTTGTACTTCGCACTTTCATAATTTATTTGAATTGCGACATAAAAAATACCGCGAATTCATTTTTGAATAATGCGATACTTTTATATACTATTTTATCTTTTTAAGTTCATTAACAAATTGAAATTTATTGGTTTATATTATAATTCCTAAGTTTCTCACAGATTGTTTCATTTAATTCTTTTAAATCTATGCTAAAAATATCTACTGGTAGTTTTCCCTCCATCTGATATTCTGTATTAAATACACTAAATCCTAAGTGCCTGTAAAATTTATTTGAAGGAGCATTATGGAAATTGTAAACAACCATTCTCCCACAGGATTGCGATAGAAATACCTCTGCTATTTTCTGCATCAATATAAGTGAAATGCCTCTGCCACGTTGTTTAGGATATACCCATAGTCCATTCAACTCCATTCCCTCTTCTGGAGCATCTTTTGACTCTATAAAGCTACCAAACGCAACTCCAAGCATCTTCTCTTTCTTAAAGGCACCTACTAGCACCCTAACATCATTCCATTTATCAGCTTTCATCATCCAATCATCCCAAAATTTATATTCCTCGTTGATATCTAACTTATTATTAGATAAAGCTGCTAATTCTTCTGGCCAACACAGTGCCTTAAGTTTCATAGCTTCCATCATATCTTCCTGCTTTAATTCTCTTATTTCCATTATTTGCAACCCCCTAATTAACTTTGAGATAAATTACTATTTATCTATATGTTTTATACAAATAATTTTTACTTAAGTTTAATATTACAAATCAATTGTATCATACTCTGTAAACGCCATATTATTCAATTTTCAAAAACATATTTCGATTTTAATTCGTATTTTAATCAAATTACGACGTAAAAACACTGTAAAATTTAAATTTCAATAATACAGTGTTTTAATAAATCGTTCGTCTTTTTAGTTGTTACGTTAAATAAGAATGGTGCGAATTAGTTCAACTTTATACTTCAATCATTTTGTATTATTTTCTACTGCTGCTACTGCTTCAATTTCTACCAATTGATTTGTATATCCTAATACTGTAACTCCAGATAAGGTGCTTGGAACATCATGATTACCAAACTCTTTTCTTATTGCTTCCCATGCAGTTACCAAATCTGACTGATTTTGAGATGCTACAAGAACTCTGGTATATACAACGTCTTTCAAAGTGGCCCCACCGTCCCTCAGTGCTTCCTTCAAATTCTCTACACAAAGTTTTGCCTGAAGCTCATAATCACTCAAATTGGGTACTTCTCCATCTCTATTAATGGGACATGCCCCTGCTAAAAATAATAAGTCCATTCCTGAAGGTATGCGTCCAACATAAGCATAATCTACTAGAGCTAAATTTGTAGAATGAATTAATGATATTTTTTTATTCATTTTGACTCTCTCCTTTTGTTCTAATATCTAGGACAAGAATTACAAATCCATTTTTTAAATGAATTTTATGTTCAATATCATTTTAAAGCTTCTATATTTTTTAAGAAAGATAATAATCACTTCTATATCATCTTTTACACAAAAGCTACCACACATTACAAGAGTGGTAGCTTTAGCTTACTTATCCTTTTTATATACAATTTTCTTAATACTACTATCTGAAAGGAAGAATTCCTCAGCCAGATTGCTAATTGATTGCCCACCTATATATTGGTTTAATATCTTTGCATTTCTAGCTTTTATATAATCTCGACTTTTAGATTTTTCACCCCATCTTTTTCTCTTTTCAGGAAGGGAAGGGATGTATATATATTCACCTTGAATATACTTTTGAATTTCTTTAACTAAATTATCTGGTAATATTCTATCAATTCTTACATATTTCATAAAGCTCACTCCCTTAAATTTATTATTTAATTAAGGAAACAAAGCCTGTATATGTATGAATTTATTTATGAAAAGCGACTAAATATCTATCTCTGTGCAAATTGTCGCCCAAACTCATACCTACAGACTTTGCACAGAGTATTTTAAGCATTTTTCTATCCATGAGATTAATATTCATGATATCACACTCCCTATTTGTATTAAATCAATTATATTCTTTATTAAGACCATACACAATTTTTTACTACTTTAACTTAATTAATGGTAATTATATCATATTTACACTATCTTATATGGTTATTTTTGTAACAAAAGTAAAATATCTTGCCTTTTTAACACTTCATTATTCAAATTTCAAAGAGCATCCTTCGTATTTTCATTTTCAATGGTTCTGTCGCACTTTAATCAAATTACAACGCAAAAACACCCCAAAATTCAATTTGTGAATAATGCGGTGTTTGTAACAAATATTTTAAGTTTATTCTTGTAACATGCAATGTTATTCCTTTGAAACAATATGTTCAATACTGGTCATATTCCCTAATAATTTTATTTTAAAAAACTCAGGAAACAGGTGATATTGCTCTAAATCTTCAATCGGAAGCCAATACAAATGTTCTTTTTCACCTTGTCCTCCATAGCTTTTACAAACAAAATCCATATTAGTGTTTTCTTTCATCAAATAGAAAAAGGCAATTTCATGATAACGTTCCTTAGTCATTTCTTCATGAAAAAAGTGTTCATGAACAAAGACCAGCCTATCAATTTCAAATTTAATACCAGTTTCCTCAAATGTCTCACGAACAACAGCTTCTTCAGATGTTTCATTTAATTTTACTCTTCCACCAACTGAATAATAATAAGGCGCATTATCATTTTTAACCATAAGTATTTTTTTATCTCTTATTATAATTGCGCCAACCCTGTAATTGAATATTCCTTCACTAGTTTTAAATGTTAAATCTTGCTCTTCCATACTCCCCCCCTATTTATTATATGGATTGTTTTCTTTTCACAAATTACTCATATCACGAAACAACAATATAAAAAATCCATTTCAAAATAATGTTACATTCACACAAATTTTTATATGTTAAGTTAAAAAAACAATATAAATTATTCTCATAACCCACAAATGAAATTATTTATCTCTTTGTTGACATCATCATAATTGTCTGCATTAGAAAAATGTGATGCTCCTTTGATTATATGCAATGGATACCCATCTTTTTTTGACCATGCTTCGCAATATTGCTTCACTTTTCCCGTTTTATCATATTCACCTAATAAAATAAGAACAGGAAAATTAAAATGTACCGACTCTTTTCTATCAAAAACTCTTCCATAGGCTATCCCCATCTGCTCAACAATATCAGTTTTACTCATCGGATTTAACATTTTTAGCATCATATCATAGGCATATCTTGTTTTTGAAACCGCTTTTGCCATACTATTACGTAACATTTTATCAGGAATACATTTTGCCATTAATTCAACCTGTTTTAGCCACCATCTGTCTAATACAGAATAGTAAGATAATCCAAATGGTGTTGTATCCAATGCAATAAATGCACTTACTCTATCGGAATATTGTATTGCAAATTCCTGACTTGGATATCCACCCATTGACATCCCCACTAATATAACCTTCTTAATATTTTCTGCATCAAGTATAGATTTTAACTCTATTGCAGTGTTTTCATAAGAAAAGTTGATATAAGGACGAGATTCTCCATGTAATGGAACATCCCATGTAATAATAGTATATTCCTTTGAAAAATATTCAACTTGTTTTTCAAACATCATATGATTTGCAGTTAATCCATGTGTAAAAACAATACACCTTGCATTTTTATCCAAATTTCTATTTATCCAATAATGTGTTATACCACGTTCTGATTTTATAATTTTATGCTCCATATATAATTCACCCAATTTTCTCTTACTACATTAAATAAAAATTATGAAACTTCTGCTTATAATTTTCTTAAAACATATTTAGTAAAATCTTTTACTATATCATCATCAATTTGGCTTAAAACCTTATTTTTTAAAATTAATGATAAAATTACTGATCCTATAAAAACATTAATATATACATCTTTTAAATCGAAGGTGAAAAAAACATTTAATGATATGTAATCTAAACTCCCATTCCAAAAAACCTTGTCAATTAATGAACATATAGCACCAGAAAATATAAATGCATACATAATATTAATAATTTTGTTATCTCCAAATTGTTTATTTAAATATTGATAAAGCTGATATATTAATATACTCATAATTACTACTATTAAAATGTGTATATATTTACCAACGCCTAATTGTAACATAGAATTAAACCATGAATAGTCCCTATTGAACATAGGTTTAAAATATAATAAGGGCGGTAATATAGGGAATTTTTTATCAAAAAACTTGTTGTTGATTATTATTTTAATAATCTGATCTATTGCTACTAAAATAAACACTGATATATAAGTTTTTTTATTTTGAGTTTTCATTTTTATTCTGCACCACCTCATATAAATAATCTTTACATAATATATAAATAAAATTTAATGAAATATATATTATCCATATTGTAACATATTTTGAAATATCACACTATATTTTTTAAGGACATATATTAGTTGTGACCCGCTTTATAATAAAAATATAATTCAATTTTCTAAATTAAAGTTTAAAATTAAATTAACATATTTTATACTTTAGTTTTGTTATAGGGTTCCAAGTTGACTCTTAAAGTTATCTATTCCAAAACTTGGATACCTAAAATAGTGAGACATGCTCCAAATCACTTAGAATTCAACACTGCATCTTGTATAAAAATATTTTAAAGTTATTGAATAAATTTAAATTGGAGCTTGTTTCCCTATATTTACTCTACATTTTCTAAAATCTTAATTATGTAACACTCTATATTCTATATCAATATAATATAAAATAACGAGATAATAATATTAAATTATATAGTATAAATACGGAGTTGATATATATGGCAAATTCACTGGTCTTTTCCGATGTTCCACAAGCATTAAAAACACAAATCTATGGAAGTAACTTAAATCAACCGATAGCTGTTCAAACTGACTCAAATGGTAATTTACTTACTCAATTATCAAATACCGATGGAACTAATAACCCTTATAGTGTACCTTTGACAGCATTTAATGACTTAAGAACAATAATTTTGACACCTATGGCTGGTTGGACTTTTAATTACAACATTAATTCTGATTATATAATAACTACTACAGCTAATGGAGGAACTGCAACTCAAGGGGACTCTATGGCAATATTAAGTACTAGCACTACCAATAATGGTTCTGCGAGAATAGCAACTAGAAAAGTATTACGATATTCTCCTGGATTAGGGGCTTTAGCGCGCTTTACTGCAGCATTTACAGCTGGTGTTAATAATAGTCAACAAATTATAGGTCTAGGCGATGATACAGATGGCTTTTATTTTGGATATAACGGTACTAACTTTTCAATTCTACGTATACAAAATGGTACCTCAAACTGGACTTCACAAGCTAACTGGAATGTAGATACAATGGATGGTACTGGTCCTTCTGGGATGACACTTGATCCTACCAAGGGTAATGTATATACAATTCAATTTCAATGGCTTGGATTTGGCGTAATAAATTATTATGTTACTTCCACAACAACTGGTCAACCTATATTAGTCCATAGAATTGAATATCCTAATACTGCTATAGTACCATCTGTTTATAATCCTAGTTTCCCTTTAACAGCTAAAGTTGTTAATAGTGGTAATACGTCTAATGTAGTATTAAAAACACCATCTGCAATGGCATTTTGTGAAGGTGATGGCTATTCTCAAGCAATAATCACTAGAAATTCTATTTCTAGTTCCACTGGTTCACTGATACCAACACAACTAAATGTACTAACTTTATTAAACACTTCTACTTTTGTCGGTAAAACTAATAGAACTCGTATACGTTTAGATTTTGTTTCCACTAGCATTCAAGGTACTGGTGATGTAAGATTTGATTTAATTAGAAATGGTACTTTTGGACTTCCATTGACATATACTTCAATCAATGCTAATACCAGTGTTATTCAATATTCTACAACTCAAACATCTGTTACTGGTGGGCTTCAAATATTCACTTTTGAAGTTCCAGCAAATTCAGGCTCTCAATTATTTTTGAATTCATTAAATATTCTTCTTGCTCCAGGTGAAACCTTAAGTCTTAGGGCTACCTCTGGTTTGCTTACTCAAATTGATTGCTCTTTTAGTTGGGAAGAGCTATGGTAAACAAGATTTTTATTGTTTAAATTTTAATTTAATAACTTTTAATAACAAGGAATCTTTTATTATTATTTTAAAGATTCCTTATTAATTTTACGAAGTTATTATTTTATTTTTATCATATTTAAAATTTCAATATAAATATAATTATTTTACCTCTTTTTTAATTGAGGTCATATATTAATTAAAATTTCAAAGAACATTTTAATTCCCACTTCAACAAGATTATGTCATGAAACATACTTCACATTGATAAACAAATATAATGTTATCATGAAATAATTTTCATATATTGTAAATATAATATTATTTAATCTTAAAACAGCATGTGTATCTTAAATTAATTGTTCTTAAATCTGAATTATGTAACACTACATATTCTATATAAATATACTATAAAATAATGAGATAATAATATTAAATTATATAGTATAAATACGGAGTTGATATATATGGTAAACTCATTGGTTTCTTCCAATGTTCCACAAGAATTAAAAACACAAATATATGGAATTAACTCAAACCAACCTGTAGCTATTCAAACTGACTCAGATGGTAATTTGATTACTCAATTATCAAATACTGATGGAACTAATAATCCTTACAGCATACCTTTGACTGCATTTAGCGACTTAAGAACAATAGCATTGACACCTATGGCTGGTTGGACTTTTAATTACAACATTAATTCTGATTATATAATAACTACTACTGCTAATGGCGGAACTGCAACTCAAGGAGACTCTATGGCAATATTAAGTACAAGTACTGCCAATAATGGTTCTTCTAAAATAGCAACTAGAAAAGTATTACGATACTCTCCTGGATTAGGCGGATTAGCACGTTTTACTGCAGTATTTACAACTGGTGTTACTAATAGCCAACAAATTATAGGTCTAGGGGATGATACAGACGGTTTTTATTTTGGATATAATGGTACTGACTTTTCAATTCTACGTATACAAAATGGTACCTCAAATTGGATTTCACAAACCAATTGGAATGTAGATAAAATGAATGGTACTGGACCTTCTGGTATGACACTTGATCCTACAAAGGGTAATGTATATACAATTCAATTTCAATGGCTTGGATTTGGCGTAATAAACTATTACATTACTTCCACTACAACTGGTCAACCTATATTAGTCCATAGAATTCAGTACCCTAACACAGCTATAGTACCATCTGTTTATAATCCTAGTTTTCCTTTAACAGCTAAAGTTGTTAATAGTGGTAATACGTCTAATGTAGTATTAAAAACACCATCTGCAATGGCATTTTGTGAAGGTGATGGTTATTCTCAAGCAATAATTACTAGAAATTCTGCTGCTAATTCAGTTTCTTTAAGCACACCGACAAACCAAAATGGATTGACTATTTTAAACACCTCCACTTTTGCTAGTAAAGTTAATAGAACTCGCATACGTTTAGATTTTGTTTCTACTAGTGTTCAAGGAGAAAGAGCTGTTCTATTCAAGTTAGTTAGAAATGCTACTTTTGGAACTACACTTTCCTATACTCCAATCAATGCAAATACTAGTGTTATTCAATATTCTACAACTCAAACTTCTGCCACTGGTGGAATACAAATATTTTCTTTTGAAAGTCCAATAAATTCGGGTTCTCAACTATTTTTAAATTCATTAAATATTACTCTCGCTCCTGGTGAAACTTTAACTCTTCAGGTAACATCTGGTAATAGTACTCAACTCGATTGTTCTTTCAGTTGGGAAGAACTATGGTAAAGGAAAATTTTTATTATTTAAATTTTAATTTAATAATTTTTTAATAACAGGGAACCTTTCAATAATTACTTTAAAGGTTCCTTGTTAATTTTATAGAGAAACAAGCTCCCACTTGAATTTATTCAATAACTTTAAAATAATTTTATATATAGAAGTACTGCTAATTAATGTTACTATTTTTTGATGAATTCTCTCTAAAATATCTACAAAAAATATACAATATGATTAAAGGAATAATATTACCATAATCAATTGATTTAACAAAGATAATATCCATTGCTATATTACATACGATTAATACAATAGAAATTATAGAAACTACAGTTAGAATTTTAGACGATAACTCAATTACTTTTTTATTATTAATTATTGCTCACCTCACTTTATAAGACTTATTTAACCTTTTAATACTATTCTAAATTAATTATAACCTGTTTGGTAAACACCGAATTATTCAGTTTTTAAAGTACTACTATTTCATTCTTTCAAGTGTTTCATCCATTGAAATATACTCTGCATATCTACCATTCCACATAAATTCATTGTAATACTTATAGCTTTGTTCCGCTGACATAAATTTATTATATACTGTTGTATTTGCATATGCTGGAACTATAATATTAAATCCATGTTCAAATCCACACTTTATAGTAGCATCAATACAGTAATCTGTTTGCAATCCTACAATGATTATATTTTCTTCACCTTTGTCTATTAAATATTCTAATAAGCCTGTCCCTTTAAATGCACTATTAACAACTTTATCAAATATTTTTTCTTCATTTATTGGTTTAAATTTTTCATATATCTCGAACCCATCATTTCCTTTTGTTAGCTCATTTCCTATCCCATCATCATGACGTACATATATTACTTCAACATTATTTAACCTAGCCTGATTTATTATTTTTTTAACATTAGATACAAACATATCAAATTTATATAATTTTTCATTTGTTATTAATTTTTGCGTATCGATAACTAATAAAACCATTTTTTCTCCTTTTCAAATTCCCATTTATGCCTTTAACAAAGGTAGCATATTTTGTAAATATAAAATTATTTAAATTAAATTTATTAATATAAATCTACATTAGTCTTTTCTTTATTATTAATGTCTATCAAAGCATCAAAAAATAAATCAGGTTGATCTATCATTGTCATATGTCCAGCACTAGGTATTAAATATAATTTTTTATACGGTGCATTCATTTTTTCAAAGTATTTTTCAGCAATAACATAAGGAGTTTGCCAATCATTTTCACCTAGAATATAATACATTGGCACTTTATATTCTTTAGATTCAGAATTTAAATCGAACTGAAATAGAAATGCCAACAAACCTTTATTTGCTTTGTTCCCTTTAATTGCTGCAGAAATATCAGAAAACTTTAAAATAGGACTTTTAAATACAGCTACAAGCATAGGAAAACCTAAATTTACAGCTAAATTATATTTTCCCTGAATTTTACGTATGTTCATACACTTCTTCATAAAATTATCGTCAAATTTGTCCCCTGGATATTCCCCTAAAGCTTTCAGCTTTTTTAAATCTTTTTTATCGTTACACTGTATAACTAATTCCTTAGCTTTTTCATAACCAACTCGCTCATTTTCAATCATATTGATAACTTGCCCAACTCCAATATAATAAGCTACTTCTTCTGGGTATTGTTTTATAAATATACTACCTAAAGCACTTCCCCAAGAATGACCAAGTATTATTATTTTTTCCCTATTATATTTCTTCTTTAAATATTGAACAACTTCAAATAGGTCTTTTATCATCACTTCAATTGTAGGGTACTTATCTTTATTCTTTGTAAGAGTCTTTCCAGTTCCACGTTGATCCCAATGAACTACTGTAAAAACGTCTTCCCATTTTTCTTGAAACATATATGCAAATAATGATTCTGAACTTCCTGGACCACCATGTAAAAATAACATTACTGGATTATTATAATTTGTACCAGAATGAAATAAATATTGCTCAATTCCATTAATGCATACATATTCCTCAGAATAAATTAGTCTATTGGGCTTATTTTTCATAATTTTAACTCTCCTTTTAACATTGCCATAACTTAACTATTAGTAATTATATCACACACTCATGTTAATGAATGGTTATTTTACTAATAAATATAAGTTTTTCTCACTTTTTAACACCAAGTTATTCAGTTTTTAAATATCATTATTCATATTCATATTTTCAAAAATCGTTACATATTTTGTGGAGATTTTTAAATAACATTTTACTTTATATTTTATTTAAATTGTGACATAAAAATACCGCATATTCAGTTTAGAATAGTACGGTATTTCTAATAATTTATTTAATTTTATAGTTTAGTTGCTAAATGTGAATATTATACCCTACTGACCACATATTTCAGATATTTTTATTTCCGTTGTATACTAAACTAACTTCAAAGGTTACTGAATTGCTTTTTTTCTCTTACTCTTTTCATTAATAAAATAAACTGCCAATAAAATCAATAAAGAAGTCCAATATATTATATTAATGATTATTTGTGATGTTCCACCTACATTACTATATATGCCAAAAGATTTTCTGTAAAAAGCTCCTGTAATAGCCATCATAACTATAAGTAAGTTAAAACTCTTTTTATCTTTACTAAACTTAATTATAAAATATATTCCTATGATAATAGAAAGTAAAATTATACCATAATCCATAACAATATCCTCCCTTCTAACCCGTCATACATTACCATTATTAATTAATTATAATATATTTTTCAAATCTATATTATGCAATCTTCAAAAACACTTTTTATTAATTACTTTATTATTTAATTGAATTATGAAATAAAAAATACCGCATATTCACTTTAGAATAATACGGCATTTTAAGAAACTATTTGTTTTTTTAGTTATAAAGTTAAATAAAATTTATTTCCATAACTTGAATGTTAGATACCCTCTATCTTCATTTTCTTTAAAAATGGCACCACATTTTTCACACATTCTTTTGTATCGTGGATTACATTTTTGAATACTTCCTATAAGGTACACATATTGGCAAGAGCATTACAATACCTTAAATCTAGTTTAAGAATTTCCAACAAAGTATCCCCTACTACATAAAATAAATAATTTTCATTTCACATTTTCTTCAAACTAAGCACAATAAAAATCAAAACTAATCAAAAAACTTCCCCTTATAAAAATTCTCATTGCCAAGTTTCTTTGCCGTCAGCCTGAACATAACACAGCCATCTGGGCATACAATGTCCTTGCTATATTTGCCATCACCGCCAATGTTCTCTAAATCTCCGCCACTTCTGACTGACTCCATGATTGGGAACATAATCATCATGACCTTAGAACAGATACCCTGTCCATCCGCATTTATGGGACAGCCATAAGTGCAAGTATACTTATCCCCGACTTCCTCGCCGTTTCGGCAGTATCGCTCTGTATGGTCACTGCGAAGAAATCCAGTTACCTCAATTTCAAATTCGTACTCCTCATTATACCATTTTTTCATGATTAACCTCCAAATTTCTGTTTGTCTGTATCTCTCATACAAATAATTTTTATTAAAAAGTTTCCTATTATCATGATTCAATCATAACATATTTTGTAAATACCAAACTATCTAATTTTCAAAGAACACTTTTTATTAATTACTTCGTCATTTAATCGAATTATGATATAAAAAATACCGCATATTCACTTTAGAATAGTACGGTATTATAAAAAATTATTTATTTTTATTGTTTGACATTAAATTAGAATATTATAATTTGTTCATATTTTGACAATTCACCTTAGCTTATATATTATTAAAATTCTACTAATATTCTTGCTGGAAGTGCATCTAATCCTTCTATCTTCATTGGTAAACAATATACTTTAAAATTTTCTTCAGGTATATTTTCAAGGTTAGTCAAATTTTCTATAGCATAAGTTTCATTCTTACCTAAATAAACATCTATAAGTCCATGGTTTTTTCCAATGCCTAGACCTAATGTATCTATTCCTATCATATTAACTTTTTTATCTACTAAGTATTCTATAACCTCCATAGAAACTTCCGGATGATTATTATATTTTTCTTCATCTTTAAAATACTTATCCCAACTAGTTTGAAAAAATACATAAACGTCTTCTTTAACACGTGAAAGATCCAAATCACTTAATTTAATTGGTCTATCTATTATATTTGAAACATCAAATTTTATTCCTGGTGATATCAATCTTTCGTTTTTGATTAATACGTCTAATCCCATTACATCAATATGAGTACCCATATTATGAACATCAGCCGAAAAAGATGTTGTGGTATATTCACTTCCACTTTTTGAAAAACGCTTAATTTTTTCAACTTTTAAAGGTTCTGACCCAGCCCTATAAACTCTTCCTATTTTAGTTGTTTGTGTAATATCAATTATCATATTAAATCCACCTTTCAATTGCACTATCTTTATGTTTTGATACATTATAAATTTTTATATATTATAGTAGCAATAAATTGTGTAATAAGCAATATATATTATTTCATATTTTTATACTATTGTAATTTATAGGGAAACAAGCTCAAATTTAAATTTATTCAACAATCTTAAAATATTTTTACACAAGATGTAGTGTTGAATTCTAAGTGATTCGGAGCATGTCTCACTATTTTGGGTATCCAAGTTTTGGAATGAATAATTTTAACAGTCAACTTGGAACCCCATAGGCGTAAAGTTAAGCCTAAAAATTCCAAAATCATAGTGTTAAAAAGCAATAATGAAAAAATTTAAAACGATAGTCTGTGAAAATTTTAAAGAAACTCTAAATCAATTTTCAATGAATAGTTTATTAAATTTTTTATTATTACATAGTGTAGTAATAAATTAAAAAAATGTTTTATTGGAATAAAGTGGCTTAGCTTTACGCACATGCTTGGAACCCTATAACTAATGGTAATTATATTATATTTCTATAATTAAGTATTTTTTCTATACTGTTTGCTTAAGTTCTTAATTAGATTAAATGCTCTAAGATTATATTTTTCAAAATATAATAATTATTTATCATTAAAATTAACAGAAAATTTTAAGACAACAAATACTATCTTTTATACCTATAAATCAATAATCTTAAGAAATATCAATGCAATTTCAAAACCTTTAGTATATTTCTCATTTAACTCTATCTTTATTTTTAATCCTTCTGATACTTGTTTTGCTAGATATAAGCCCATTCCTGTAGAATTTTTTCTTTGTTCCCCAATCATACCAGTAAAACCTTTTTCAAATATAAATGGTAAATCATAAGGTTTAACTCCAATTCCATTGTCTCTTATATTTAGCTTTATGTATTTCTCATTTTCAACTGAAGTAATAACTATTTTTGCCTCAGTTTCTTCGACATCTGTGTACTTAATTGCATTGCTAATTATTTGTCTTATTATAAATTGCATACCTCGTTTATCAGATACAACCTTAAAGTCACCAACATTTAAACTTACGTCTATACCTTTTTCCTGTAATATTACTTTATATTCTTCAATTACTTCTGCACAATTATCATATAATGAAAGTTCTTTAAAAAAGTAATCTTTACAAGTAGATTTTAATCTTGCATAATATAGCATTCTTTCTATATCTTCTTGCATTTTTGTTCTTACATATTGCAATCTTTTATATGCTAATTGTGATATTTCATCTTTTCTATTATCTAACACAAAGGTCATTAATCCTAATGGTGTTTTTATTTCATGTGCCCAAGCTTCTACGTATTCCTCATATTCATCTATTCCTTGCTTATAAGTGTTTATAGTACTTTGATTTTCTCTTAAAATTTCACCTATTTTTCTAATTACATTACCTTCTTCATGATTAAATAAGTTTATAATTTGATTTTCATTATTTATAGTAGGCTCATTTAAATAGTTATAAATTGCATCTTCTCTTTTTAAATCATTTTTGTACAGAATAAATGCTATAGCACAATACAAAATCATTGACCCAATTATCATTGTAGGAAAAATATAACGAAAAGCCTTATCATTGCTAAGCCACAACAGTCCACCAAATATAAAATTTAATATAAGTATAACAATGATCCAAAGTCTATTTTTTATTAATATTCCTCTTATCTTTTTAATCATTGTTTTCTCCTATAGGCTCTAAGGAATACCCCTTTCCTCTAATTGTATTTATCTTATAATTAGTATCTAATTTATGTAAAGATTTCTTTAGCCTTGTCATATTTACATGAAGAGCATTTTCATCAATATATTTTGTTGTACCCCAAAGCTTATCTAATAACATTTCCTTAGTTACAAGCTCCTTATAATTCTCAAGTAGTAATTCCATTATCTTCCCTTGATTTTCAGGTAAGATAACAGCTTTCCCTTTAATGTTTATTGTATACGTTTGTAAATCTAAACTGATATCCTTTATTTCTACAAAATGCCTTCTATCCTCTAAACGACGAAGCAAATTAGTTATTCTTGCTAACAAACGTTCTTTATGACAAGGCTTGTTTATATATTCATCTGCGCCAATATCAAGGGCATGTAACTCATCCTTCATTTGATCACGCCCTGTTAAAACAAGTATTGGAACATTACTTTTATTTCTAATTCCCTTACATATTTCAAAGCCAGATATTTCTGGTAAATTTAAGTCTAATAATACAAGGTCTGGTGAAGCAGTTATAATATTATCTACCACATTAGAAAATTTAATTATAGAAAAGGTATCATATCCTTCCTTCTCTAAAATATACTGGAGCTCTTCTCTCATAAAAAGCTCATCTTCTACAATTACAATCTTCTTCACTATTATCACCCCTAATTATCTTCTCTCTTAACATCCATAAGCTTTAAAATATTCTTATCACTAATTTTCTTTACAAAGTGCATATAAAATAATTCTACCATACATATTAGCACAGTAATAGGAATTGCAATTATCATTAGTTTACTAACCTGCTCTTTCATTTTTATTGGTATAAGACCTGTAAATAATGCTCTTACTGAAAATATGCTACTTATAGCTGCAACTATTATTGGTAGTGAAAAATACCAAGTAATTTGATTTCTTGCAGATTTGCATAACATCTCATAGCTTGCACCAAGATAGGTTAATGATAAATACCTTTTTTTTGTTTTTTCTTGATGCATTAAGAACTGTACTCCCATAACTGTGTTGGCTATCATAAGAAAAATAACTGCTAAGTAAATAGTTGTATAACTTGCTGATACTGTGAAAAATAATTCTCTTCCTATATTTTGAAGATAACTTTCATAACTTATTTCAGTAGTATCAAGTTTTTCATTAACATAACTAATAGCTTGCATTAACCCCTTTTCTCTAACAAATCCCTTATTTAAAGTTACATTCCAATAAGTATTCACATTATTTGGTTTTGTGTATTTGTTAAAAACTTCTTCAGATACTATTAACCCTCTACTTATAGTAATTAACCTATCCGTTACAATACTATCAGAATAATATTTTTCTCCTATGATATATTCTTCACCATCTAAGAATAAAGATGGTCTTTCCTTTAAAGCACCTTCCATTATATCACCAATTTTAAACTGAGGATTTTCATAAAGCGCTACTTCATTATTCTTTAATTCTATAGAAGCTTTACCTTGTAATTCTAAAATCTTATTATATGAATCTACTGAAATTAAATATGGTGAATCAAAGACTTGAAGGTTATTTAATAAAATCTCTTTTTCTTTACCATCTTTTTGATTTTCTACAGCTTTTATTAAGCCTTCTGGTGAAAAAGTGTCACTATATAACATTCCAATTCTCATATCATAAAAACCATCAATATATTTATTTAAATCTAGCTTGTTTATTAAAGACTTTACTTCTTCCTCATCTGCTTGAAAGGTATAATCAATAATATGTGGTTCCTTTGAATTAAATAAGAATCCAACTGATATACCATATGCAAAACAAGTAATTGTCATTAAAACTAATATTGATGAAATAGCCATAGTATTTGGTTTTAGGAATACTGATTCTTGCACTTGCCTAAAAGTAAACATTTTTAATTCATTTCTGTTAGTTTTCTTTTTAAGTATTATTTCAAACAAAACTCCTATTCCTTGAAGTAATAGGAACATTCCACTAAGACCTATTATTACTGTTATTCCAAAGAACTTTAAACTTGACCATGATATTTCCGTTATTGCAATGGTAAATGCTACTGCAAGTAAAATACTTCCTAATAACAACTTAATTGTAACAACTACCTTGTTAATTTTTCTTTTCTTTTCTGATTGGGAATCTGAAAGTAATTCTATAACCTCTTTTTTTGAAAATTTACCACTTAAAATAATAATTGCTACAAATCTAATAATAAAATAGCCAACAATAGTCCCAATAACAGCTGAAATTGAAAAGGTAAAGCTATGTCCTATTATACCTAGCCCTACTATTTTAGCTGTCACTAAACTAATAACTTCTGATATAAAAACTGCTACTGGAATACCAATTGCTAATGACAATATACTATTCCATAACTCTTCTACAAAAAGCATTAATACTAATTTACTGCGTTTCATACCAAGCATTAAATACATTCCAAGTTCCCTGTTTCTTCTTTCTAGCTGATATTTACCTGCAAAATATACAAGAAAGAATAAGATAAATAAAGATAATTCATATAAAACTGGAACCAATAAAAATAACTTTTCCAAAGCCTGACTTTCCATAGTCTTTAAAAATATAATAACATCTTGCTTTTCAAGAGATAAAATAATATAAAATGCAACTATAGACACTATTAATGATACAAAGAACAACCCATTTTCTTTTCGATTTCTTTTACTATTTCTTTTAACTAAATCATAAAACATTTGCACTTCCACCTCCTAGTTGTGCCATAACTAGAAGTATTCTTTCATAAAATGCTTGTCTAGATTCCTCTAATTTTTTATACCTTAACTCATGAAAAAGCTTTCCGTCTTGTATAAATAAAATTCTTGAACAAAAGCTAGCTACATTTGCATCATGTGTAACCATTAAGATGGTTGATTTTTCTTCTTCATTTAAATCAGCTAGTTTTTGCATTAAGGCTTTTGCATTCTTAGAATCTAATGCTCCTGTTGGCTCATCAGCTAAAATAATTTGTGGGTTTAAAATTAAAGCTCTTGCAGCAGCTACACGCTGTTTTTGTCCTCCTGAAATTTCATTTGGAAATTTGTCTAATATATCTTTTATCTCCATATATTCTGCTAATTTTTCTACTTCTACCTTATTATTATCCTGTAATTTATTATGAATAGCCATTGGTAGTAATATATTTTCCCTTGCTGTTAAATTTTCTAGTAATTCGAAATTTTGAAATAGATATCCTATTTTATTTCCTCTATACTTAGCTAATTTGTTACCTTTAAATTTTTCTACATTCTCACCATTTAATAAAATATTTCCTTCTGTAGGATGAGTTGTAGTTGCAATGCAATTAAGTAACGTTGTTTTTCCTGAACCGCTACTGCCCATGATGCCAATAAATTCACCATTTATTACTTGAAAGTTTATTCCATCTAAAGCCTTAGTTACAGAATCTTTTTTACCATAATATTTTTTTAAGTTTTTAACCTCTAATATTCTTTCATTCATTATAATCACCTTTCATGTAATATCCTTATAGCAAATAAATAGAACTCCTAATTTTTATTTGCTTTTCATATTCTATAGGGTTCCAAGTTAAGTTTTAAATTTATTCATTTATCAAATGAGAAAACTCAAATTAATATTTTATCAATAACTAACAGATTATTTTAGTTAAAAGTTAAGAGTGAATAGTGAACAGTTGTGGTTATTACTATTTACTTCGTTCCT